>NZ_JTLA01000005.1:0-126924 GCF_000799055.1 Ensifer sp. ZNC0028 | reverse complement strand
GAGCCGGCGGCCGAGGTCGGACAGGAAGCGGTCCGGCTCCGGCGAGGCGCTCGCCTCGTCCACGAGCCAGGCAAGGGGGACGGACAAATCCATGTCGAAGAGGATAGGGCCGCCGCCCTTGCCGACAAGCCCCGTGCCGCCGCCGCGCTGAGCGCAAAACGGGGGCGAACGGTGGCGCCATCCGCAATGGTGGCCTATGATTGCGGCAGCCCGCAGAAGGCTAGCAATCCGCGGGCAGGCCAATCAGCAAAGGGAAGACCGATGCCAGAAGCCCTCGTCGTCCGCCGCGAAACACAGATTCCGGCGCCCCCCGCCGCAGTGTTCGCTCTCTTGACCGACCCGGAAAAAATCCTGCGCTGGATGGGAACGGAGGCCGACACCAAGGCGGAGCCCGGTGGCCTCTACCTCGTGAACGTGACCGGCGCGCGTTTTGCCCGCGGGGCTTTCCGCGAGGTCGTGCCGGTGCATCGGCTTGCCTACAGCTTCGGCTGGGAAGGCAGCGACATCGTGCCGCCCGGCTCGAGCCTGATCGAGATCGACCTGATCGAGCAGCCGCCCGGAACATTGCTGCGCCTCACGCAAACGGGCCTGCCCAGCGCCGAACAATGTGCCGGCCATGCGGAAGGCTGGGCGCATTATCTGGAGCGCTTGGGCCAGGTGGCCTCCGGGCGCGATCCAGGCCCCGATCCCTGGCTCGGCCGCGACGGTGCGGCTTGATGACGACGTCTCTTGATTAAAACGCCTGGCCCTGAAGGCTTGACGACGGCGTTGGAATGCCATGTGGATTCAACGGGATTGGCGCGAACTTGCTTTTACATCTTATTGACGCCGAATCAGGACGTTAGGCGGGGCGCGTCACGAGTGGTGCGCCGGCTGAACGCGCCGAAACATATACGAATTTACCCGGGTGGGAGCGGATGGACGACAACAACATCATCAAGTTTGAACGACCAAAGCCGAAAAAGGAGGCGAAGCCGGCCAGGCCTGTGCCGCGGAAGGCGTTGATTTGGCTGGCAGTGATCGCGGTCCTGGTTGCAGTGTGGTCGTACTATCAGTTTATCGCGCCGCCGAGCATGCCGGGCTAACAAATCTTCGCGCCGTCTGCGGGTGGTCGCACGAACGTGCGGTCCATGACGGCCTTCGCTCACTTCCACATGGAGCGCATACGGGCGCCGACGTCGATGCGGATCTGCTTGGCGCTTCGCTCGCTGGCGCTTGCCGAAATCTTCGGCCAGCTGGTCGTCTCGAAGAATTGCAGCAATGTCGCCGGAATGAAGCGGGTTCGCGAGGCGTAGACATGCCGGTCGCCCTGGGCGTTCTGACCGTGGGTGAAGAAGCGCTGCGGCGTCACCAGGGACAGATGATCGCGTGCCCGTGTCATGCCGACGTAGAGCAGCCGCCGTTCCTCTTCGAGTTCGGCGGTCGTGCCCACCCCGAGATCGGACGGAATGCAGCCGTCGACGACGTTGAGCATGAAGACCGAGCGCCATTCCTGACCCTTCGCCGAATGGATGGTCGACAGGATCAGGTAGTCCTCGTCGAGCAGCGGCACGCCCGCCTGGTCGCTGGTGGCATCGGGTGGGTCCAGGGTCAGCTCGGTCAGGAAACGTTCGCGGTTCTGGTAGCCGCCGGCAATCTGCTCGAGCTGCAGCAGGTCGGCCTTGCGGGTATCGGCGTCTTCATGGATCCGGTCGAGATGGGGCTCATACCAGGCGCGCGCAGCGCCAATCTCCTGCGGCCATCCAGGCTCGGCCCGTCGTAGGCCGGACACCAGATCGACGAAGCCGGTCCAGTTCTCGCCGGTCTTGGCGGGAGGTGGGATCTCCGCAAGGGCTGCGAGCGGTTCCGGATCGGCGGCGATCGCATCGAGGATCTTTCCGGCAGTCTGCGGGCCAATACCGGGTAGCATCTGTAGCAACCGGAAACCGGCGACGCGGTCACGCGGGTTCTGCGCGAAGCGCAGGACCGCGAGCAGGTCCTTCACATGGGCGCTGTCGAGGAATTTCAGGCCGCCGAACTTCACGAACGGAATGTTGCGCCGAGTGAGTTCGACTTCGAGCGTTCCGCTGTGGTTGGACGAGCGGAATAGAACCGCCTGCTGCTTCAAGGCGATGCCGATCTCACGGCCAGCGAGAACCTGCTCCACGATATAGGCCGCCTGATCCGCTTCGTCCTTGACGGCGACGAGCAACGGTCGTTGCTCCGATTGCCTGTCCGTCCAGAGGTTCTTGGTAAACCGCTCCCGCGCCAGGCCGATCACGCCGTTTGCAGCGGCGAGGATCGGCTGCGTCGAGCGGTAATTCCGGTCGAGGGTGATGACGTCGGCGGGCTCAGGCGAAAAGGCGCTCGGGAAATCGAGAATGTTGCGAACCGTTGCGGCCCGGAAGGAATAGATCGACTGGGCGTCGTCGCCAACGACCGTCAACCCGTGGCCGCCGGGTCTGAGCGCCATCAGGATCGAGGCCTGCAGCCTGTTGGTGTCCTGATACTCGTCAACAAGAACATGATCGAAGCGTCCGCCGACATCTTCGGCAAGCTCCGGATCGGAAACCATCTGCGCCCAGTAGAGCAGGAGATCGTCGTAATCGAGCACATTCTGCGCCTGTTTGGCATCGACGTAGGCCGCAAACAACGCCTTGAGCTGTTCGTCCCAACCGGTGACCCAGGGATAGGCCGTCTTCAGCACGTCGCCAATCGAGCTTTCGGAGTTCACGACGCGCGAATAGATCGAAAGGCAGGTTCCTTTCGTGGGAAACCGGCTTTCCGTCTTCGAGAAGCCGAGCTCGTGGCGCACGAGGTTCATCAGATCGGCGCTGTCTTCCCGGTCGTGGATCGTAAAATCCGGGCCGAGACCGATTTGTTCGGCGTAGATGCGCAGGATCCGGGCGCCGATGCCATGGAAAGTGCCGGCCCAGGAGAGGGCGTCCGTCATGACTGCGGCATTGTCGCCAAGAACCTGGCGGCAGATGCGCGCGACCCGGCGGGTCATCTCGGCCGCTGCGCGTCGAGAAAAGGTCATCAAGAGAACGCGACGCGGATCGGCACCGTTGACGATGAGATGCGCGACCCGGTGGGCGAGTGTATTCGTCTTGCCGGAGCCGGCACCGGCGATGATGAGAAGCGGGCCGCCGACCTGTCCTTCCGGCAAGCCGATACCGTGCTCGACCGCTTCGCGCTGGCGGTCATTGAGTTTTTCGAGATAGGCGGCGCTCATGCGTTCCCGTTCGTTTTCGTCGCACTCCGTCACAGCCCGCATCGATTTGCATCCAAGAGACAGGCAGGAACAAAGAAAGAACTAGCAATTTAGCATCCAGATGAAAACCCTGACGTCGCCGAGTTTCCCTTCTTGCAGCGTCGGAATGTCACTCTTCCAAGGTTTTGATGACCTGTGAGACCGCAGATGGGGTTGTTTGCGACAGTAGGTGTAATCGACCTCATCGACCGATCTATACCTATGGCTGTGCGCCGCACGAAGAACGCGCGACGGCTTGTGGCCTTATATGGTGAATTAGAAATATGCTTTGCTCCTGCGTCCACTCGAAAGAGGAAGAGCACATGGACGAACGGAGCGTTGAAGAGACCTGCGAGGACACCGGCTCGACCGCCGAACTCCAGGAGATTGCCCGCAAGCTGGCGTCGCTCGCCCAAGAGATCAGGTCAATTGCAGCGACCCCGCTCGGCGAGACGGTCGTATTCGACGAAAGCGGCGATAGATCGGAAACGGCCGTCCACTGACCTCGGTGGCCGACGTCGGACGGTCATTCCTCAATTGGGGTATGGCCGTGACCCGCCTGCGAGCTTAGAACCAGCCTACGGTGGCGACCTTGGGATATTCGGGACGTCGATACGAGGCGACGCCTTCGAATATCCCTTGGTGCGACAGCGGACGCCGGTGATTGCTCGTGCGGGCAGCATTGAGCCTGTCACGCCACGACCGTAATCGTCATTTCGATGTAGCCGGCAAGACATAGGGCCGAGGCCAAGATGCGCGGCGTCGATGGCACGGCTTGCATTATTTTCGCCAGGAAGATGCCGCCGGCGATGAGCAATCCGCCGAGAAGCAGACCGTGTTCCGCAACGGCGAGGCCGATGGCGCAGAGGTTCACGGCACTCGCAACCATGGTGAGGGGCGCTGCGGCCAACACAGCGTTCGATTGAGCCAGGAAGATGAGCCTGAAACGCGGCCAGCTGAGGCCGATGGCGAGAACGAGGAACACCAGGGAGATGCCCATCAGCATGCTCCGGCGAGAGTGTGCTTGATCGATCGGGCCTGCTTGTCCCGGGCTGAAAACACGTCGCCGACAGCGATGAGGACAGGGTTGTCGTAGCCGATCTCCACTATACCCTCCGGGATTGTGGCGAGCGTGCCGCGCCAGCTGCGTTCCGTCGGCCGGCTGACATCGCTCATGATCACGGCCGGTGTTTCAGGCGGACGGCCTTCGCCGATAAGCTTTTCGGCAATCAGCCCCGCCGTTCGGCCACCCATGTAAAAGACTGCCGTGCTGCGCGGATCGGCAATGCCTGCCCAGTCGACATCATCGGGCAGGCCGCCGTGGCGGGAATGACCGGTCACCAGCCGAAGCGACTGGGCATAGTCGCGATGGGTCAGCGACAGACCGAGACGGGAGGCCATGGCGCTTGCGGCAGTGATGCCGGGGATAACGTCGACGGGAATGTTTTCGCGGTCGAGATGAGCGATTTCCTCGCCTGCCCTGCCGAAAACCATGGGGTCGCCGGATTTCAGCCGCACCACGCGTTTCCCAGCCTTGGCGAGCTTGACCATCATGGCATTAATGTCTTCCTGCCGGCAGCTTTCGCGGCCGCCGCGCTTTCCGACGAGCATGCGCTTTGCCTCCCGCCGGGCGAGTTCGAGCACGTCCGAAGAAACGAGGTCGTCGAAAAGGATGACATCGGCCGACTGCAGCGCGCGCACGGCCTTCAGCGTCAGGAGTTCGGCATCGCCCGGTCCCGCGCCGACCAAAGTCACGTGACCGATGGCGGGGGCTCCCGCGAGCCTTTCGGCATCAGCAAGAAGCACCCCGCCTACGCCCTCCTCCGGCGTATCCATGGTCGAAAAGACGCGATCGGCAAAACGCTCCCAGAAGAGGCGGCGCCCGGGACCGGGCTCGATCCGGCGGTTCACCGCCCCGCGAAGAGCCTGGGCCAGCGCTGCCCAGGCCTTCAAGCTTTTCGGCAGAAGCGTCTCGATCTTGCGGCGGATCGTCTGGGCGAGGATCGGGGCGGCGCCATCGGTCGAGATTGCAACGATGACGGGCGAGCGGTTGACGATCGAGCCGAACTGGAATTCGCAGAAATCCGGCTTGTCGATAACGTTGACCGGAACGCCCGTCGCGCGGGCGGCCGTGAAGAATGCCCGCGCCTCCGCCGCGTCCTCGCAATCGCCGACGGCGAGCGCGGCACCGTCAAGATCGGCGGGCGCCCAGTGCCGGCGATTTAGCCTGATGATGGCGGTGGGGTGTTGCGGGGTACGGCCGGCAAATGTCGCGAGCGCCTCGTCGTCCCCTTCGGCGTAAAGGTCGACATGCGCGCCGCAGGCGGCCAGCAGTTCGGCCTTCCACATCGCTCCGTCCGTTGCGCCGGCCACCACGACGCGCCGGCCCTCCAGCGCCCAGAATACGGGCAGCTTGGCGAGCGCTTCCATCCGGGCAGGTCCGTCACTCTGCGGCTGCTGCAAGACATCCATCGATGATCCCCCTGATTTCGGCGCGGCAGGAGCCGCAATTGGTTCCGGCATTGAGCGTGACGCCGACGGCCTCGACGCTGTGGCAGCCGCCGCGTACGGCCGCGACGATCTGGTTGACGCCGACACCGAAGCAGGAGCAGACGGTGGCGCCGGGATCCGGCTTGTCCGCTCCCGGCCGACCGGCGACGAGCGCGAAGCGCTTGCGCAGATTGGCATGCTCAGCGGCCAGCTGGGCGATCGCCCAGTTGCGTGCGACGGCGACCGGTTCACCCGCGAGGAAGAAGGCTGCGAGAAGCCGTGCGCCGTCGAAGAAGGCGAGCCTGATGTCGCCGGTCTGTGCATCCGCATAGCCGAGCGGCTCTACGCCTTGCGGGATCGCAAGAACGCGGCGGCACCAGCCGGCCCAGTCGTCCACCGGCTCGGCAAAAGCCAGTTCCAATCGCCAGCCGCCAGCCGCCTTCGCCAGCGCCCAGTAGGCGGCATCCGGATCGACCGGCTTTGCCAGTGAGACGGCAAAGCCGTAGTGCGTCGCCTTGAACATACGCGCGGCGACGGCAACGTTCTTCGATGCCGGCTGGCCCGAGAGACGATCGGTGATCGGCGGCACGAGCACATCGATGCGTGCCTTGGCCGCAAACTGGTCGTTCCAGTGCATCGGCGCGAAAATGCTGCCGCGCGCCTGGCGCTCGGTGATGAGTGCGCGCACGACCACTTTGCCCTGCGGGCTTTCGATCTCGACGAGGCCGGCGTTGCCGACGCCGATTTCCATCGCATCGCGCGGGTGCAGTTCCGCGAACGGTTCGGCGATATGGGCAGAGAGGCGCGCGCTTTTGCCTGTGCGGGTCATCGTGTGCCACTGGTCGCGGATGCGGCCGGTGTTGAGCGTGAACGGGTAATCGGCATTGGTGCGGTCGGTCTCTGCCGGTCGAACCGCCACGAACCGGCCCCTGCCGTCAGCGTGATAGAAGTTGCCCGCCGCAAAGAAACGGCTTTCAGCGCGCTTCTGCCCCTCCGGCTGAGGCCATTGGAAAGGCTTCAGCCCGTCGTAGTCTTCGAGCGCAAGGTCGGCATGGGCGCCGATGTCGAAATCGCGGCTGCCGGCGTTTTCGAAGGCGGAGAGCGCGGCATGTTCGCGGAAGATCGCGGCGGGCACTTCGTAGGCGAAGGCAGCGGCATGGCCCATGCGGCGGCCGACTTCGGCCAGTTGCCACCAGTCTGCCCGGGCTTCTCCCGGTGCGGCGAGGAACGTCCGCTGGCGCGAGATGCGGCGCTCGGAATTGGTGACCGTGCCGCTCTTTTCCCCCCAACCAAGCGACGGCAGCAGCACATGCGCGTGGCGGGTGGTATCGGTCTCTTTCAGGATGTCGGAGACCACGACAAAAGGACAGGCGCGGATCGCGGCCTCGACGGCGTCGGCATCCGGCATCGAGACGACAGGGTTCGTTGCCATGATCCAGAGTGCCTTGACGCGACCGTCTGCCACCGCCTGGAAGAGATCGACGGCCTTCAGCCCCGGCTTCTCGGCAATCTTCGGCGAACGCCAGAAGCGCTGGACGCGATCGCGGTCGCCGGCATCTTCGATCGCCATGTGTGCGGCGAGCATATTGGCAAGCCCGCCGACCTCGCGGCCGCCCATCGCGTTCGGCTGGCCCGTGAGCGAGAACGGGCCCATGCCCGGCCGGCCGATGCGGCCGGTCGCGAGATGACAGTTGAGGATCGCGTTGACCTTGTCGGTGCCCGAGGAGGACTGGTTGACGCCCTGGCTGTAGCAGGTCACGACCTTTTCGGTTGTCGAAAACAGCCGGTAGAATTCGCGCAACTGCATCGCCGGAAGGCCGGTCCGCTCGAGCACGTCGTCGAACGAAACACCGCCGGCTGCGAGCAAGGTATCACCGAAGCCGGCCGTATGCGCAGCGACATAGTTCTGGTCGACGGCATTGCTGGAAACCAGATGTGAGAACAGCCCGACGAAGAGCGCCACATCGGCGTCGGGCCGGATCGCGAGATGCAGGTCTGCGATATCGGCCGTCATGGTGCGGCGCGGATCGATGAGAACGATTTTGAGGCCCGGCCGTTTCGCCTTGGCGGCGGCAAGGCGCTGGTAGAGGACGGGGTGGCACCAGGCAAGGTTCGATCCGGTGAGTACGACCAGATCGGCCAGCTCCAGATCCTCATAGGTCCCGGGTACCGTATCCGAACCGAAGGCACGGCGATGACCGGCAACCGACGAGGACATACAGAGACGTGAATTGGTATCGATGTTGGCGGAACCGACAAAACCCTTCATCAGCTTGTTGGCGACGTAGTAGTCCTCGGTGAGCAGCTGGCCGGAGACGTAGAAGGCGACCGAATCTGGCCCGTGTTCGGCAATCGTTTCCGCAAAGCGCGTAGCGACAAGGTCGAGCGCTTCGTCCCAGCCAGCCTGGCATCCGCCGATCTCCGGATGCCGCAGCCGACCATCGAGGTCGAGGGTCTCGGCGAGCGCGGATCCCTTGGAACACAGCCTGCCGAAATTGGCGGGATGGTCGGTATCGCCGCGCACTGCGACGGCGCCGTTGTGATCGACCGTCGCGATGACCCCGCAGCCGACGCCGCAATAGGGACAGGTGGTCTTGACCTCCTTTTCCATGGTCATTCCGCCGCAATCAGCAGGCTTTCGAGCGCAATGAACAGCGCGCCGCCGTCAATGCGCACCGGAATGGTGCGCACCGCGCCTTCGTCGGCCCCGAGGGCCTTGCCGGTTTCGAGCGAGATCGCCCAATTGTGCAAGGGGCAGGTCACCGCCTTCGCATGGACGATGCCCTGCGACAGCGGCCCACCCTTGTGCGGGCAATGGTCCTCGATGGCGAAGACCTCGTTTTCGGCGGTGCGGAACACGGCGATCTTGCCCTGAGGCGTCTTCACGCAGCGCGCGCCTCTGAGCGGAATATCCGAGATGTCGCCGATCGGGTGCCAGGTCATGTCCATCATCTCACTCCGCAGCTTGAGGGAAGCCGACCGTCGCCATCGGCCGGAACTCGTGTTTGTCCTTGCCGGAGACGCGCTCCGACCAGGGGTCGACCTGGGCAAATTTCTGGCTGAAGACGAAGCGATCGTAGTAGGCCTTGCGCTTGTCCGTATCGTCCATGATCTGGCGGCGGATCTCGTCGAGGCCGACGCGTTTCGCCCACTTGTAGATGCGCTCGAGATAACGCGCCTGCTCGCGGTACATCTGCGTCAGCGCCACGATATGCTCCAGCGCCTCATCCTCGGTCTTCACCAGGCCAAGTACTTCGGTGCCCTTGATGTCGAGCCCTGCAGCACCGGCGAAATGGATCTCGAAGCCGCTATCGACGCAGATGACGCCGATATCCTTGCAGGTGGCTTCCGCGCAGTTTCGCGGACAGCCGGAGACCGCCATCTTCAACTTGGCGGGCGTCCAGGAACCCCACATGAACTTTTCGATGCGGATGCCGAGGCCGGTGGAATCCTGCGTGCCGAAGCGGCACCAGTCCGAACCGACGCAGGTTTTCACTGTGCGCAGACCCTTGGCATAGGCCTGGCCCGAGATGAAACCGGCCTTGCCGAGATCGGCCCAGACGGCGGGCAGGTCCTCCTTTTCGATGCCGAGCAGGTCGATGCGCTGGCCGCCGGTCACCTTCACCAGCGGAATTTCGAACTTGTCGACCACGTCGGCAATCGCCCGCAGTTCGCCGGAATTGGTGACCCCGCCCCACATGCGCGGCACGACGGAATAAGTACCGTCTTTCTGGATGTTGGCGTGAACACGCTCGTTGATGAAGCGCGACTGGTAGTCGTCGGCATATTCGTCGGGGAAGTCGCAGACGAGGTAGTAGTTCAGCGCCGGGCGGCACTTGGCGCAGCCGCAGGAGGTCTTCCATTCCAGCTCTTGCATGACCGCGGGAATGGTCTTCAGGCCCTTGGCCTTGATCAGGCGACGTACGTCGTCGTGGCCGAGATCGGTGCAGCCGCACATCGGCTGGACGGCGGCCGGACTGTAGCTCTCGCCGAGCGTCAGCGTCATCAGCTGTTCGACAAGGCCGGTACAGGAGCCGCAGGAGGCCGATGCCTTGGTATGGGCGCGCACCTCGTCGAGCGACGTCAGGCCCTTGTCGGCAATCGTGGAAACGATCTTGCCCTTGCACACGCCGTTGCAGCCGCAGATTTCCGCATCATCCGGCAAGGCTGCAACGGCCGCCATAGGGTCCAGCGGAGCGCCCCCCTGGTAGGCCTGGCCAAAGATCAGGGTCTGGCGCATCTCGGAGACATCGGTCTCCTTCTTCTTCAAGTCGTTGAACCAGGCACCGTCGGAGGTTTCGCCATAGAGCACCGTGCCGATGATGCGGTTTCCCTTCAGCACCACCCGCTTGTAGACACCGGCCGTGGCGTCGCGCAGAACGATCTCCTCGCGGTCGTCGCCATCGGCAAAGTCGCCGAGCGAGAAAAGTTCGATGCCGGTGACCTTGAGCTTGGTCGGCGTGTCGGAATGGACAAAGGCGGCGGAGCGGTCGCCAGCCAGATGCGAGGCGGCGACACGGGCCATCTCGTAAAGCGGCGCGACGAGGCCATAGACCATGCCGCCCGCTTCCGCACATTCGCCGAGCGCCCAGATGCGGCCATCCGAGGTCTGCATGCCCTGGTCGACGACGATGCCACGGTTGATCGCAAGGCCGGCTTCCTTCGCAAGGCCGACACTCGGCCGGATGCCGACGGCCATGACGACGAGCGTTGCCGGAATGATGCGGCCGTCGTCGAGTTCGATGCCCTCGACCCTGCCGTTGCCGACGATCGCCTTGGTGTTGGCCTTGCAGATGATCTTGATGCCGCGGCCTTCCAGCTCCTTCTCAAGGAGGTAGCCGGCGGCCGGATCGAGCTGGCGGTCCATCAGCGTCGGCATCACGTGAAGAACGGTGACATCCATGCCGCGACCGGCAAGACCGGCGGCCGCTTCAAGGCCGAGCAGGCCGCCGCCGATGACGACGGCTTTTTCGCGCGACTGGGCGGCGAGCAGCATGGCCTGCACGTCATCGAGATCGCGATAGGTGATGACGCCGGGCAGGTCCTTGCCGGGCACCGGCAGGATGAAGGGCACCGAACCGGTCGCGATCACCAGCTTGTCATAGCTTTCGGTCACGCCATGGTCGGAGGTCACGGTTTGGGCATCGCGGTCGATCGCGACGATGCGATGACCCTTGTAGAGCGTGATGCCGTGTTTGATGTACCAGCCGTCGCCGTGGATGATGATCTCTTCGTATTCCTTTTCGCCCGACAGCACCGGCGACAGCATGATGCGGTCGTAGTTGACGCGTGGTTCGGCGTTGAAAATAGTCACTTCGTAGCGCCCGGGCGCCTTTTCCAGCAGGTGCTCCAGCATGCGCCCCGGCGCCATGCCATTGCCGATGATGACGAGTTTCTCGGTCATGGTCTGTCCTTGTCTGTTTACGCGGCAGCAGCCGTCGGCAGGGTGAGCGCGCGGCGCTCCATCTGGCGGATCGAGAGATGCATCCACAGAAGCGATGCGACGACGACGGCAAAGAGAAGCAGGAAGCAGCTCGACCACAGGCCGGTCGCATCCTTGAGCAGGCCGAAGGCGATCGGCAGGACGAAGCCGCCGAGCCCGCCGACCATGCCGACGATGCCGCCGACCGCGCCGACATTGTCCGGATAATAGGCCGGGATGTGCTTGTAGACGGCGGCCTTGCCGAGGCTCATGACGAAGCCGAGCACGAAGACCGTGACGATGAAGACGGCAGGCGTGATGCCGAAGCCGTGGCCCTCGCCGGCGGCCGGCAGCGACAGGATCAGTGTTGCCACCGCCGAGATGCCGAGCATCCAGTACATGACGCTACGCGCGCCCTTGCGGTCGGAAAGCACGCCGCCGAAGGCACGGAAGACGCTGCCGGGGATGGAGTAGGCGGCTGCGACCATGCCCGCCACGGCGATATCGAAGCCGTAGACGCCGACGAGATAACGCGGCAGCCACAGCGAGAGGGCGACGAAACCGCCGAAGGCGAAGAAATAGTAGAGAGAGAAGCGCCAGACCTGGGCGTTCTTCAGCGGGGCGAATTCCTGGAGCAGGCTGCGCTTCGGCGTCTGGCGCTCGCGGCGGCTGCGGAAGGCCGGATCGTCGCTTGTCGTGAACCAGAAGACGAGCGCCGTGACGACGAGTGCGGCCGCCCAGATCTCGGCAACCGTCTGCCAGCCCGAGGCAATGAGGACGAAGGGCGCGACGAATTTCGTCACCGCCGCGCCGACATTGCCGGCGCCGAAGATGCCAAGCGCCGTGCCCTGCTTTTCCGGCGGAAAGAAGGGCGAGACATAGGCGACGCCGACCGCGAAAGAGCCGCCGGCAAGACCGATGCCGAGGCCGGCGAGCAGCATCTGCGGATAGGTCGTGGCGTAGGTGAGCAGAAAGGTCGCAAGGGCTGCGGCCAGCATCGTCAGCGTATAGACGAGGCGCCCGCCGTAGCGCCCGGTCCAGACGCCGAGCAGGATGCGCACCAGCGAGCCGGTGAGGATGGGCGTGCCGACCAAGAGGCCGAACTGCGCTTCGGTCAGCGCGAGGTCCTGCTTGATGCGGATGCCGATGATCGCAAAGATCGTCCAGACGGCGAAACAGATGGTGAAGGCAAAAGTGGACATCCACAAAGCCTTGGCGGGTTCGCTGGCGGATAAAGGCTGCTTGTTCTCAGACATGGCTTCTCCGAGGCCCGACAAGGTCGTGCCGCTCCATCTTGGGGGTGAAAAACAAAAAGCCGCTGGCCAGGTATGCCCGACACGGTTTGCCCCGTGTGCGCAGTCCTGATCAGCGGCTTTGCTGGTGGGGCGCCCGTCGTTGGACGCCGATCTCTTGGCCCGAGGGCCTGCAATAAGAAAAGCAATCAGCGTGCCAGTTTTGGCAAGCTATTGATCTAAAAGAAAAAGTGGAATTGCCGGCCTGGTGTCATCCCGGCGGATGACATTCCTTGGTGCAGTGCGAAGCCATTTTTTGTGCAATGCGCATAAATTAGGCGTCGCGCATTCAGTTCGCAGACTGGGCCGCGATATAGGCATCGAGGTCGTCGGGATCGAAGCGTCCGCCGTCGAAGAAACCATCGGGCCCAAGCGTCAGGGCGCCCGACGAGCCAACCGGGGTTTCCACGGTCAAAGCGCCTTCCACCTTGGCGCTTGCCGACGGCATGGCGATGCCAAGGTGTTTCAGGGCGGCGCGGTAGATGTCCGGGCGATAGGTTTCCGCGGCGATGCGCTGGCGCTCGGCCATATGCTCGATCTGCCGCCAGCGCACCATCTGGGTGTAGAACCAGAGGGCATGGCTCTTCCAGGGGAAGGTCGCAGCCTTGGCGTTCGGAACGAAGAAGTCCCTGACGGCCCGGACCTTACCACCGCCGACCGGCAGGGTGCCCTTGAGGGCGGGAAGAAGCAGTTCGGCGTCGCGCCCCACATAAGCAGGCCTTGCCAGAAGGGTCGCGAGCGTCTCGTGGTTTTCCGGGCGGGCGCACCAGAGCGAGGCCAGATGAAGCGCCACGAGCAAGGCGGCCATGGCCTCCGGGTTGGCTTGCCCCCACCGGGCGTTGACGCCAAGGACCTTTTCCGGGCTGGACCGCCAGATCGCTGCCTTGACGGTGGCGAGATGCGCGCCGCGGCGAAGCACGCCGAAGGTGTTCCAGGGCTCGCCGGCGCAATAGCCGTCGATCACGCCTTCGGCGAGCGCATCGCCCATATCGGGCGGCGGCAGCACGACGATCTCGATATCACGGTCCGGATCGATGCCGCTCGCCGCCAGCCAGTAGCGCAGTTCGTAATTGTGCCCGGAATAGGGGTGCACGACTGCAAAGCGCAACGGCGCGCCCATCTGCGCATCGATCGTCTTGCGCAGGGCTGCACCGTTCGCGCGCGCATCGAGATCCGTGGTCGCGCCGTTTTCCGCCATCCTTTGCCAGAGCGCCGGAGACACAGTCACCGCATTGCCGCCGAGACCCAGCGCCATCGGCACGATCATTTCAGGCGCCGGCACATTGAGACCGAGATTGCCGGCGATCGGCATCGGCCCGAGAATATGCGCGACATCGACATGGCGAACCGCAAGCCGGTCGCGGATGCTTGCCCAGGAACGTTCGCGCAAAAGGGTTAGGTCGATCCCCTGTTCCTCGGCAAAGCCCATCTCGCGGGCGACGACGAGCAGCGCACTGTCGAGCAGCGGCACGAAACCGGCGGTGATGGCGTGGCGCGTCGTCATTCCTTTCCTCCCGGATCGAGCAGGCTCGCCGCCGTGACGAGGCTTTGGGCGATCTCAACGATCTTGCGGTTCTGGTTCATCGCCGTCCGCCGCAGCAGCGCATAGGCCTCTTCTTCGGAAAGCCCGCGCGAGCGCATCAGCAGCCCCTTGGCGCGATCGATCACCTTGCGGTTTTCCAGTTCGCCGCGTGTCTCCTCGAGTTCGCGGTTGAGGCGGGAGAAGGCGTTGAAGCGGCTGATCGCCATTTTCAGGATGGGGCGCACCCGTTCCTGCTTCAGGCCGTCGACGATGTAGGCAGAGACCCCGGCTTCGACCGCCGCCTCGATGGAGGCCTCGTCGGACTTGTCGACGAACATGGCGATCGGGCGCCTGACCGCGCGCGAAAGCTGGAACATGCTCTCCAGCATGTCGCGGTTCGGGTTTTCGAGATCGATGACGATGACGTCGGGATTGAGATCGGCGATGCGTCGCGCAAGACCATGCATATTGTCGATGACGGTCACCTGGTCATAGCCCGCGTCGCGCAGCCCGTCCTCGATGATGGCGGCGCGGATGCGGTTCTCGTCGATAACCAGGACGTTTAGTCTGTTGTGCTGCATGCCACGACCGCATTCTGACCAAGCTTGACCTGCCGTGTCGGCTCTTTTTGCAATGCAGCATGGCCGGTCCGAAAGCAAGGACGATCTTTCGGATGGCGCTCACGCACAGCCGGGACTGCCAGATCCTCGGCGAAGATCGGCTTTGCCGCGGCGCGAAGGTCGCGCCGCGGCAATGAGGAGATCAAGCACTTCCACGGTCCGTGGAAGTGCAGACAGAGCGCATTTCAGGCTGCAATGAGTTCGTCGGCTGGGCCGAAGAATTCGTAGTGGACCCGCTCGCTGGAAACGCCTTCCCGGGCAAGAGCCGGGACAAGCGCCCGAAGGAACGGTTTGGGGCCACAGAGATAGAATTCGGCATTGGCGATGGGCGTGTGGTTGCGAAGCCATTCCGCCGTTATGAAGCCGTCGAAGTCGTGCGACAGCCCGACAGCATCCCCGTTCGCAGGCGCGCTGTAAAAGCTACTGATCGTGATCTTGCCATGGGCATCGGCGAGTTCGCGAACATGCCGATCCATGGCATGCGTGCCGCTGTTCAGCGCGCCGTGGACGAAGTGCGCCTCGAGGTTTGGATGTTCCTCGGCGATCGTCTCGAGAATGCTGACCATGGGCGTCAGGCCAACGCCACCCGACAGCAACACGACCGGTGCCGCCGGCGCTTCGGGGAGGAAGAAGTCGCCAGCCGGCGGGGTCGCGCTCAAGACGGTGCCGACGGTTGCCTGATCGTGGAGATATCGCGATCCGCCTTGTCCCTGTGCTTCGCGCTTCACGGAGATGCGGTAGAAGCTGTCGTTTGGGCCGCTGGAGATCGAGTAGTTGCGCTTGATCTCCAGGCCATTGTCCAGTTGGAAGCGAAACGTCAGGTATTGCCCGGGTCTGTGGCGCACAACGCGACCGCCGTCCTTGGGTTTCAGGATAAACGAGGTGACGACGTCGCTTTCGCGAATTTTTGAGGCGATGACGAAATCTCTCCAGCCGTTCCATCCGCCCGAGCGCGCCATCAGCTCGTCGCGGATGGTGGCTTCGCGCTCCTTGAGAATGTCGGCGAGGAACCAATAGGCTTCGCCCCATGCGTTCAGGAGCTCAGGGGTCGCCGCAGTTCCGAGCACATCCTCGACGGCGGCGAGAAGAGCCGTGGCAACAAAGGGATAGTGCTCGGGGAGGATGTGGTAGCCGATATGCTTTTGGGCGATCCGTTCGACGACCGGGCCGAGCACGCCGAGATTATCGATATTCTGCGCGTAGGCGAGAATGGCGGCCGCAAGCGCGTTCACCTGTGAACCGCCTTCGCCCTGATTGGCGTGGTTGAACAGCGCGCGGATGTGATCGTCTTGGAAGAGGCGGGCATACATGCTTTTCGTGATGTCCGCTCCATGGGCCGCGAGCGCCGGAGCGCTGGCCTTCACGATCTGGACAGTCTCGGGGGAGAGTGGTTTCGGCATGATCTTTCCTTTCGGTGGGACGTATCAGTGAGGGCAGGTTGGTGATCCTGGAAATGCATCCGGCATTTCGATGGGCCGGTGATCGGGGGCTGTGTCCCAGTCCCTCGCGGCAACGCATCCCGCGCTCGAAATCCTGTCGATGCGGGCTTCGCCGTAGAAGTCTTCGACGATCATTCTGATCTCAGTTCCGACTGCCGTTCGCGCGGTCATCGCAAAACCCTTAAAGATGTATCTAAAATGCATCTATTCGCTCGCGATCAAAGATGCTAATCAAATGCATGTTTTTTGAACGGACTTTTTGACGCAGATCCCGCGATGAGGCTCACGAAATACACCGACTATGCGATGCGCCTGATGATCTATCTGGGCTCACAGCCGGCGGGGCTCAGCTCCATCCGGGGGATATCCGATACCTTCTCGGTCTCGCAGAACCATATGATGAAAGTGGTTCAAGACCTCGCGAATGCGGGGTTTCTGGAGGCCGTGCGCGGCCGCAACGGCGGTATCAGGCTTGCAAGGGCTGCAAACGAAATCAATCTCGGCGCTCTCCTCCGCCACACGGAGGAACTGGCGGATCTGATCGACTGCCGGGGCTGCCGCATCGCACCCGCCTGCAGCCTGCCGTCCGTCCTTTCGGAAGCCACGGCCGCCTTCGTCGCGGTCTTCGACAAGTACACGCTTGCGGATCTCGTCGAAAAACGCTCGACGCTCGGCGCGCTCCTGGGTTTTAGGGCGGCCGTGCCGGGCGAAGACTGCACCCTGTGACGAAGGGGTTTGCGGCTTGCGCGCGCTAGCTCGCTAGTCGCTCAAGGCGTCAGATCGGCAGCAGCGCGTCCGGCTTGACGTCGCCGACCGAGGCGTAGGTGTGCGTCTCCCGGACGCCGGGGAGGGGCAGGATGACCCGTTCGAGAAAATCCTGGAACAGCGACATGTCGGCAATGCGCGCCTTCACCAGATAATCGAAGCCGCCGATCACCATGTGGCATTCCAGAACTTCCGGCGCCTTTGCAACCGCCTCGGAGAAGCGCTCGAAGATATGGGGGGCGGTATGGTCAAGGCGCACCTGGATGAAGACGACGGTGCCCCGGCCGATCTTCTTCGGATCGAGGATCGCGCGCACGGCCTTCACATAACCCTCGCGGAAGAGGCGCTTGACGCGCTGGCTGGCGCCGGTCGGCGACAGGCCCACCCGGCCTGCGAGCTCTAGCGTGGTGCGCCGGCCGTCTTCCTGAAGCAACCTCAGCAGGGTTCGGTCGATGGTGTCGAGACCCGGAATTTCATTCTTCACGCTGAATGATCCTCAGTAGAGTGAATATCACGCAAAGTATCTGCAATCAGCATATTCAGACGCACTGAATGCGGCAATAGCATGCGCATATCGCAGGCGGAGAATGAGGGGTAATCGCCATGGCTGCAAGCGCTGATGATATGACGTTCGATGACAGTGCCAGTCGCCGGCGGCTCGCTATCCTCGCAGGGTTGGCGGTCGTCACCATCACCACCGTTCAGTTTGTCGCCGCAAGGTTCAGTCTGCGCGCGCATCTGACGCCGGCCGACATCGTTAGCCTGCGGTTCTCGGGCGCTGCCTTTGCGTTCCTGCCGGTGCTCCTGGGGATCGGCATACCAAGGCTGAGCCGACTCGGCTGGCGGAAGGCCGCTGTGTTGGCGCTGTTGACGGGGCTGCCTTACCCGCTGATCATCAATCAGGGACTGGCGCTTGCGCCAGCGGCCCATGCGGCCGCGCTCTCTCCAGCCGTAATCGTCTTCTTCTCGTTCCTGTTCTCGCGCGTCGTCTTCAAGGACAAGGTCTCCGGCGTGCGCCTGGCCGGTATCGCCACGGTCATTGCCGGCCTTCTGGTGTTCGTCGTCCAGTCGGGCGTTGGGGACGGGGAAACGCTGCGCGGCGATCTGTTGTTTGCCGTGTCGGGGGTCATGTTCGCGGCCTATGCGGTGCTGGTGCGGCTATGGTCCGTCGATGCGGTCACGGCGACGATCGCTGTCGTCTTTTGCTCCTGCCTGCCATTGCCCTTGCTGTATATCCTGGCGCCGAGCGGATTTGCCACCGCCCCGTTCGCCGAAATCGCCACGCAGTTCGTCATCCAGGGCTTTCTCGCCGGCGCGCTCGCGAGCGTTCTCTACACCTATGTCATTCGTCAATTGGGCCCGCAGCCTGCGTCGCTGTTCATGCCATGCGTCCCGGTGACGACGACCGCGGCGGGCGTCGTCGTTCTCGGTGAAGTCCCGACGCTGCTTCAGGTCCTCGCCATCGCCGTTATCACGTTCGGAATGGTCTTCCCGATCCTGAAAAGGACGTAGCCCGGGCCGATACTTGGCCTACTTCTGCGCCTGTTCGGCCGGCATCGGTTTGACCGGTGCGCCCGGGAAAATCTTCTGCAGGTTTCCGGCGATCACCTGGTCGCCCTCCGAAACCCCTGACGTCAGGCCGATGAGATCGCCGCTCGTCGGCCCGAGAGTGACGAGCCGCTGCTCGACGGTTTCCCCCTTGCCGACGACATAGATGTACTTGCCGAGCTGGCTCGAGCCGAGCGCCGTTTCCGGCACCATCAGCACGTTCGTTTCGTCGCGGATCTTCAGCCGCACACGAACATATTGGCCGGGCAGCAAGGAGAGATCCGTGTTGTCGATGGTCACACGGGCGACGACCGTTCCGGTGTTGCCCTCGACGGTGTTGTTGATGAAGCTGAGCTCGCCGCGATAGCGCGGTTCCTTGTCGCCGGGCAGAAGCACTTCCGCCTCCACCTTGCCCTTTGCCCGTGCTTTCTGGATGTCGGCGAGTTCCGTTTCGCTCGGGTTGAAGGAGACATAGATCGGCGAAAGCTGAACGAGGTTGTTGAGCGGTGTTCCCGCGGTGTTGCTGACGAGCGTTCCTTCCGGCGCCTGGTCGCGGCCGAGACGGCCAGAAAAAGGCGCGCGGATTTCGGTGTAGTCGAAGTTGATCTCGGCGGTGCGCACGGCCGCGCGCGACATGGCAAGTGCGGCCTCGGCCTGATGCACCGCGCTCTGGCGCTGGTCGAAGCTGTCCTTGTCGAGATAGCCCGTCGTGGCGAGTTCGTTGCCGCGGTTGAGGTTGGAACGCAAATAGGCGAGCGATGCCTCGTCCCGCTCGACCTGGGCCTTCGCCTGATCGAGCGCTGCGCCATAGTCGCGCGGGTCGATCCGGTAGAGCAGGTCGCCTTCCTTCACATCCGAACCGTCGGGCACCGCCTGCGATTCGATGTAGCCCGTGATCTTGGCGCGCAGCGTCACGTTGCGGATCGCTTCGGTGCGCGCCGAATAATCGAGATAGATGGGAATGGTTTTCTTGACGACCGAGGCGACCGGAACAGGCATGGCCTGTTGCGGCGGACCCACCGCCGCGCCGGCGTCGCCGCCCTTCAGCTCGAAGCCGCCGTTCTTGTAGTGATAGGCCGCAGCAAGGGCAGCGACCACGACCACTGCGGCAAGGACCAGTCTCGAACCACGCATGTCAGGCTCCAATACCTATTCCGCCGCCTCCGGCTCTTGACGCTGGCCGATCGGTTGCGAGGACGTGCCCTCGCGCCATTTTTCGATGACCGCGTAGAAGACCGGGACGAAAATCAGTGTGAGAATGGTTGCCGCCAGCATGCCGCCGAAGACGGTGGTGCCAATCGACTGGCGGCTGGCAGCCCCCGCGCCTCTGGCATACATCAGCGGCAGCACGCCGAGGATGAAGGCAAAGGCCGTCATCAGGATCGGCCGCAGCCGGAGCCGCGCCGCTTCCGCGGCAGCTGCGACCACGTCGAGCCCTTCCTCGCGCCGCCGTCTTGCGAACTCGACGATTAGGATGGCGTTCTTGGCGGCAAGTCCGACCAGCATCACGAAACCGATCTGCGAATAGACGTCGATCTGCATACCGCGCAGCCACAGCGCCGAGAGCGCACCCAGAAGCGCGAGCGGCACCGAAAGCAGCACCATGAAAGGCATCGACCAGCTTTCATACTGGGCGGCCAGGATCAGGAAGCAGAAGACGAGGGCGAGCGCAAAGACGAGCGCGGCGATCGAGCCTGCCCGGATCTCCTGATAGGTAATGCCGGTCCATTCGAATGTGTAGTCCCTGGGCAGCGTCGTTTTTGCCACCCGCTCCATCGCCGCCACCGCCTGGCTCGAGCTGAAGCCGGGCGCTGCCGCGCCGTTGATCAGCGCTGAGGGGTAGTTGTTGTAGTGGGTGATGGTCTCTGGGCCGACCGTCGGCTTGAACGTCCCGAGCGTATTGAGCGGCACCATTTCGCCTTCCGTGTTGCGGACATACAGGCGCGACAGGTCCGTCGCCGAGGCCCGCGCACCCTGGTCTGCCTGCAGCGTCACGCGGAAGGTGCGGCCGAAGATGTTGAAGTCGTTGACATAGAGCGAGCCGAAATAGATCTGCAGCGTGCTGAAGATATCCGGCAGGCTCAGGCCCAGCAGCTTTGCCTTGTCGCGGTCGAGGTCATAGTCGAACTGCGGGCTCGAGGTGCTGAAGGTGGTGAACAGCTGGTAGGGATTGATTTCCGGCTGCTTGCGCGCCTCTGCGATCAACGCCTGCGTCGCTTCGTTCAGCGCCTCGGCGCTGCGGCCGGCAAGGTCCTCCACCTGGAATTCGAAGCCGCCGGTAGCACCCAGCCCCTGGATCGACGGCGGGTCGAAGGCAAGCACCAGCGCATCCGGGATCTGTAAGAGTTGTGGCATCACCGCTTCGCGCAGCGCCGAGGCGCCCTGTTCGGGCGGCCGCTCGTCCCATGGCTTCAGCACGGCGAACTGCACGGCCGAGTTCGACTGGGCGGCAAAGGACAGGAAGTTGAAGCCGACGACAGAGCCGACGAAATCGACGCCGGCGGTGCCGCGCAGGATCTCTTCCGATCGCCGTGCGACCGCCTCTGTGCGTTCAAGCGAGGCGCCGTCGGGCAGCTGGATGACGACGAAGAAATAGCCCTGGTCCTCGACCGGCAGGAAGGTCGAAGGGATGCGCTGCCATAACGCGTAGGTCGAGGCGATCGCAGCGAGGAACACGGCAAACAGCGCCCAGCGCCAGCGCACGAGCCCGGCGACGCTGCGCGCATAACCGTGCGACAGCGCATGAAAGCCGCTGTTGAACCAGCGGAAGACCGCAAAACGCGGTTCGCCGCGATAGCGCAGGAACGCGGCGCTCAGCGCCGGACTGAGGGTCAGAGAATTGAAGGCGGAGAAGGCGACGGAGATCGCGACCGTCAGCGCGAACTGGTTGTAGAGGCTGCCCGCGACGCCAGGGATGAAGGCGACAGGGATGAAGACGGCAAGCAGCACCGCGGTCGTCGCGATGATCGGGCCCGTCACCTCCTGCATCGCCTTTTTGGTGGCCTCGAGCGGCGGCAACCCGGCCTCGAGCTGGCGTTCGACATTTTCGACGACGACGATCGCGTCGTCGACCACAAGCCCGATGGCGAGCACCATGCCCAGCAGGCTCAGCATGTTGAGCGAGAAGCCGAAGAGATACATCACGACCAGCGTCGCGATGAGCGAAACCGGGATGGCGATCGTCGGGATGATCGTCGTGCGCAGGTTCTGCAGGAAGATGAAGACGACGAAGACGACGAGTGCCAGTGCCTCGAGCAGCGTGAACACCACATCCTTCATCGCTGCCGAAACGAAGCGCGTGGTGTCGTAGAACATGTGGTAGGCGATGCCCGCGGGGAAGCGCTGCGACAGCTCGTCCATCTTCGCCTGCACGCGCGCCTGCAGGTCGAGCGCGTTGGAGCCCGGCGCCTGGAAGACGGCAAGCACGACGCTTTCCTTGCCATTGAAAGTGACCGACGAGGAATAGAGCAGCGCGCCGAGTTCGATGCGCGCCACGTCGCGCAGCCGCGTCGTCGCTCCGGTCGTCTGGTCGGCGCGCAGCACGATGTCGCCGAACTGCGACGGGTCGCTCAAGCGTCCGAGCGCGTTGATCTGCATCTCGAAGGGCGTGCCGGCCGGCGCCGGCGATTGCCCGATCTTGCCGCCGGCGACCTGGATGTTCTGTTCGGCAATGACGTTCTGGACGTCGACGGCGGTGATGCCGAGATTGGCCATGCGGTCGGGATCGAGCCAGACGCGCATCGAATAGCGGCGTTCGCCGAACAGCTGGACGTCGCCGACGCCCGGCAGGCGTTTCAGCGGATCGAGGATCTGCAGATAGGCGTAGTTGCTGACCGCGGCGAAATCGACCGAATTGTCGGGCGAATCCAGGCTGACGAGCACGGTGAAATTGGGGATTTGCTTGGCGATGGTCACGCCCGTCTGATTGACGAGGGCCGGAAGCGAGGAAGCAGCCTGCGAGACACGGTTCTGCACGTCGAGCGCGGCGACGTCGATCGGATAGCCCACTTCGAAGGAAATGATGATGCGCGACGAGCCGTCGTTCGAGCTGGTCGAGGTCATGTAGAGCATGCCCGGCACGCCGTTGATCTGCTGTTCGAGCGGCGTCGTCACGGTGTCGGCGACCACCTGGGCGCTGGCGCCCGGATAGTTTGCGGCAACGACGATCTGCGGTGGCGTGACGTCCGGAAACTGCGAGATCGGCAGCAGGAAATAGCAGATGCCGCCGGCAAGCGTCATGATGATGGCGATCGCCGATGCGAAGATTGGCCGGTGGATGAAGAAGTCGATCATGGGGCCGATCCTTTGGGAGCGCCACCATCGCGGCAGGCAGCGGGGCAGAAACTCGGCATGCATGTGCGCGCCGCGCGGACCTTGCGGTCAGCGACGGTCTCCCCAGCCTTCAGC
This sequence comes from Ensifer sp. ZNC0028, assembly GCF_000799055.1. Taxonomy (NCBI): domain Bacteria; kingdom Pseudomonadati; phylum Pseudomonadota; class Alphaproteobacteria; order Hyphomicrobiales; family Rhizobiaceae; genus Ensifer; species Ensifer sp. ZNC0028. Next base: position 104,187 of record NZ_JTLA01000005.1, on the reverse strand, counting down.
CCATCCAGCATGCGCATCGTAAGGCTCCAGCACGAGATCATGATGGGCCGGTCCGGCCCTAATCACGACGACCAAATCACGAGCGTTATCGAATTTTAAAAGTCTCTGCGGTGTGCGCTCTGGCTAAAAGACGCCTGACGACCGCGCCCACCGACACTGCGCATAAAAATTTTCTGCTAGTTACCGCCGCCGTTTCCGGAAGAGCTTTTCGCGGCAAGTGGCTGCGCCACGATATGCCGCGCTGGCGAAAATGTTACTGGTCGGTAACATCGTCGCATGTTATCGACCAATGACAGGGCGTCAAGGGGCAAGATTTTCCGCGCCGTTCACGCCGGGCCACTGCGATGACAACGGATTTGTGCAAACCATCCCGTCGTTCGCCGCGCGATCGCATCGTTGAGGCTGCGCGCGATCTCTTCCGCCGCCGCGGTATTCGCGGCACCGGCGTCGATGCGATCGCCGACGCTGCCGACAGCAACAAGATGACGCTCTACCGCCACTTCAGTTCGAAGGACGATCTGATCGTCGAATGCCTGCGCCATGCGGGCATGGAGATGGATGGCTTCTGGCGCGAACTGGAAGACCAGCACCCAGGTGACGGTCTCGGTCAGCTCAGGGCCTGGGTCCGGCGGATCGCCGAACATCTCGGCGAGGACAAGTGCCAATGTGAAATGATGAGTGCCGCCGTGCAGCTGACCGATGAGGGCCACCCCGGACGCGAGGTGATCCGGCTCTTCAAGGATGCGCAGCGCGACCGCGTCGTCGAACTCTGCCGCCGCGCCGGCATCGCCAATGCGGAACTGCTCGGCGACACATTGCTGCTGCTGATCGATGGCGCGCGCGCCGCGCAGCAGAGCAGCGGCGCCGAAGGGCCGAGCGCCCGTTTCGCCGAGATCGCCGATGCGGCGATCCTGACTTTTGCCGGCAACAGCACCGCTTCCAGGTAGCGGTCGTTTGCCTACTGCTGGGCCGGCCAGTCGGGGTGATGGCTGTCGATCACGAAGACATGGGTGTGGCGGTGGCCGCTGCCGACGCGCGTCGCGCCGGCGAGATGGGGATGATCGTCCGCCATCGCGTGATGCACGTGCTCGATTTCGTCCGGGTCGGGCGCCGGCCAGAGCCGGGCGGCCGCAGTGATGGCGCCGATGGCGATGAGGCCAAGCGCGACGAAGGTCACTTCGAGACCGGCGGTAGCGCCGAGCCAACCGGCCAGCGGATAGGTGATCAGCCAGCAGGCATGTGAAAGGGCGAACTGGGCGGCAAAGAGCGCCGGCCGGTCTTCGGGCTGGGCGGAGCGGCGGAGCAGCCGGCCGGACGGCGTCTGGGTCAGCGAGTAACCGAGACCGATGGCGAGCCAAAGCGGCAGCAGCGCAGCGAAACTTGGAACGAGCGGACCGATGAACAGGCCGGCGACGAGGATCGTCGCCCCGGAAAACATCGCGAAGCGGTCGGGTGTCCGGTCGAGCAGGCGTGGCAGCATCAGCGCGGCAATCATCGAGCCGCAGCCAAAGGCGGCAAGCGCGATCGCCGTGTCGGTCTGGGTGAGACCAAAGCCGGCCTGGACCAGCACCACCGTGTTGACGATGACCATCGACCCGGCCGCCGAGACTGCGAGGTTGAGCGCGAGCAGGCCCCTGAGCCGCGGTGTGGCGAGATAAATGCGCAGACCCCGCGTGGTGCGGTCGTAGATGCCGCGCCGTTCCGCCGCCTTCGGGCTTGGCAGCGCGACCGACACCACGAAGGCGGCCGAGGCGAGGAAGCCGAATACCGTGCCGGCGAACAGGTCGTGGAAACTGACGACGGTAAGAAGTGCCGCAGCGAGCATCGGGCTTGCGACGCTTTCGAGATCATAGGCAAGCCGCGAGAGCGACAGGGCGCGGGTGTATTCCTTTTCATCCGGCAGCACGTCGGGAATGGTCGCCTGGAAGGTGGGGGTAAAGGCGGCCGAGGCCGACTGCAGCACGAAGATCAGCACATAGACCTGCCAGATCTCGGTCACGAACGGCAGGAACAGCGCGACGGCGGCGCGCACCAGATCGAGGCTGACGAGCATGGCACGGCGTGGAAGCCGTTCGGCGAAGGCGGCGGCGATCGGCGCCACGCCGACATAGGCGATCATCTTGATCGCAAGCGCCGTCCCGAGCACCGCGCCCGCTTCGGCCCCGGCCAGATCATAGGCGAGAAGCCCGAGCGCGACGGTTGCGAGGCCGGTTCCGATCAGCGCGATCACCTGCGCCAGAAACAGGTGGCGATAGGTGCGGTTTGCGAGGATCTGCAGCATGACGATGGGGCCTCGCTCGGTAGCGGGTTGCGGCAGCGGGTTTGCTGCTCAGAGATATTTCGTGATCGTCTTGAACTCGTCGATGGAGTGGCGCTGCTCGCGTGGGAGCGCGCCGATCGTGTCTTCGAGGCAATGGTCCAGATGATCCTGGATCAGGGTTCGCTTCGCCTGGCTGATCGCCTTTTCGACCGCGTGGAGCTGCTGGGCGATGTCGAGGCAGGGGCGGCCACCTTCGATCATGGCGATGACGCTCTTCAGGTGTCCCTCGGCACGTTTCAGCCGCTTGACGATATCAGGATGGGTGTCGTGTCTGTGCTCGCTCATCCTAATATCCTATCCCCCTGGATAGGATATATCAAGGGCGCGATTTTCGATGGTTCTGCGACGGCGGGCAGTACCTTCGTCTGTCACCTCCACGCGCCCGCACATCCGAGACACGCGTCGCTACGTCCTGCACTTGACGCACCGATGCCCCGCGACAGGGCGGGGCATCGGTTTGGTCTGGGGCGGCGTGATCCGGTTCGCCGATGCGCCCGTTTTCAGCTAGAGGCGCACGAGCATCTTGCCGGTGTTGGCGCCCTTGAAGAGGCCGATGAAGGCGTCAGGCGCATTCTCCAGGCCGTCGACGATGGTCTCGCGCAGCTGGATCTTCCGTTCCTTGATCCAGGCGCTCATCTTGCGATCGAACTCCGGAATGAGATCGACATGATCGGAAACGATCAGCCCTTGAAGGCGGATGCGTTTCTCGATCGCCTGGAAGATGTTGCGCGGACCGGGCGCGCCGCCGGCGTTGTAGCCGGTGATCATGCCGCAAAGCACGAAGCGGGCATGGTCGTTGGCAAGTGCGAGCGCCGCTTCGAGATGGTCTCCGCCGACATTGTCGAAGTAGATGTCGATGCCGTCGGGTGCTGCCGTTGCGAGCGCTTTCGTCAGATCGGATGTTTCGCGATAGTTGATGACGGCATCGACACCGATCTCGTTTCTGAGCCAGTCGGCCTTGTCCGACGAGCCGACCGAGGCGATCACCCGCAGGCCGCTGAGCTTGGCGATCTGGGCGACGATGCTGCCGACGGCACCGCTGGCGGCCGAAACGAAGATCGTCTCGCCTGGCCTGGCATTGGCGATCCGCGTCAGCCCCACATAGGCGGTGAGGCCGGGAAAGCCGAGCGCGCCGAGATAGGCCTGGGCGGGAAGATCCGGATCGAGCTTGCGGGCTGTTGCCGCGTCGATGACCGCGTAGTCCCTCCAGCCGGCGAAATGCACGACGGCGTCGCCGACGGAGAAGGCCGGGTCGGTGGAGTGTTCGACCACGCCGACGGCCGCGCCATCCATGGCCCGGTCAAGCTGGAACGGCGGAATATAGCTTTTCCGCTCGTCCATGCGGCCCCGCATATAGGGATCGACGGATATCCAGGTGTTGCGGACCAGCAGTTGGCCCGGTTTCGCCTCGTCGAGGCGCTGGCTGGCGATCTCGAAATTTTCTGGGCCGGGAAGTCCGGTCGGGCGGGTCTTCAGGTGGATTTCGCGCGTGACGGTAGACATGGCTCTTTCCTTTGTCGTGTTGCGTTCGGTTGAGAGGGGCGCGTGGGTTCGTTCGCGCGCCGCCGGTGGCGGCGTTCGGTTCGGTGGTGATCGATCGAAGATGAGATCTTGGGGGTCGCCGACCCGTCGGCTTCAGGCCGTCGCCGGCATCAGGGGCGGTTGAGGCGAAGGCTTCCGCTGGCCTTCGGCATAGGCGCGGCCGAGATCGTGGGCGGTCGCGAGATTGCGCAGGCGCGCGGCGCGCTCGCTGCTCTCCGCGTCCAGGAACAGGTGCGTCTCGACATTGGCGACGCCGCTGAAGTTGAAGATGCCGTGGGCGACCTGGGCGGCCATCGCACTTTCATAGCCGTGCTTCTGGTAGAGCCGGTGGCTGCCGGCGCCGGTGGCGATCAGGCGAACGTGCTTTGCCGAAAGCGGACCGGCGAAACGATCGTCGCTGCCGAAGGCCCAGCCTTTGGTGAAGACGCGATCGATCCAGCCTTTCGTTACGGCCGGCAGCGACCACCAATAGATCGGAAAGGCCAGGAGCAGGAGGTCGGCGCGTTCGATGCGTTGCTGTTCGCGCCTGACGTCCTCCGGCAGCGGTCCGCGTTCGCGATAAAAAGCCAGGTCCTTGCGGGTCATGCGCGGGTCGAAACCTTCGGCGGCAAGATCGGCCAGTTCGATGGTTGCGGCCTTCGTTTCGCGGATGCCGGCGACATAGCGGTCGGCTAGGGACTTGGCGAAGGACGGGCCTCCCGGATCGGCTGTGACGAGAAGAATGTTCATGTCGGCCTCGTTTGTCTGTGTTCGTTGGACCTATACAAACATCTGTCAGGACGATAAAAAAGTTCGAATATTGGCGCCTATTTATCGAGTGGTTCGATCAATGCTACGCATATCCCTGGATCAGTGGCGGACCTTCATCGCGGTGGTCGACGCCGGCGGCTTCGCCCAGGCGGCACAGGCACTGAACAAGTCGCAATCGACCGTCAGCTATGCGGTGCGCCAGATCGAAGAGAGGCTTGGCGTCGCCGTCTTCGAGATCGAGGGCCGCAAGGCGCTGCTGACCACGGAGGGGCGCATTCTCTACCGGCGCGGCAGGTCACTGGTCGACGAAGCGACGCGGCTGGAGCGGGCGGCTGTAAACCTCGCCAAGGGTCAGGAGCAGATGCTGAGCCTGGCGGTGGAGGGGCTGTTTCCGACCTGGCTGCTGCTGAGCTGCATCGAACGCTTCGGTGAGGAGGCGCCGGAAACCCGCATCGAGCTGCATGAAAGCGTCATGGGTGGAACGGACGAGCTGCTGCTGTCGGGTGCTGTCGAACTGGCGATCTGCGCCGACAACCTGCCGGCAGGCCATACGGGCGAAGTGCTCCTGCGCTACCGCGCGGTTGCCGCCGCCGCCCCCTTCCACCCGCTGCATCAGCTGGGGCGGGAACTCGGCGTCGAGGATCTGAAAGGCCATCGCCATCTGGTGATCCGCGACAGCGGGCTGCAGCGGCAGCGCCCGAGCGTCTGGAACGTGACCGAAAGGCGGCTGACGGTCAGCCACAAGGCAACCTCCATTCGCGCCGCCTGCATGGGCATGGGTTTTGCGTGGTATCCGGAAGACTGGATCCGCGAAGAGCTTGCTGCCGGCCAGTTGAAGCCGCTGCCGCTGAAGGAAGGCTCGGAGCGATGGGGCGCCATGTACCTGGTCTACCCGGATCCGGATGCGGCGGGACCGGGCGCAAAGCGCCTGGGCGAAATCATAAGGCAAGAGGCGCGTGCCTTGGGGCAATAGCCGTCCGCCTCCGCGCCTTTCCGGAATCGGCCCGCCGTTGCTTTAGGCCAGCCTGTCTAAGAGACCTCGGCGTCCACGCTCCATCACCACCCCGTGGTTCCAGCGAAAAACGGGCCTGAGGATAAAGGAAAGACGGACCATCCAGGGCTTCGTGACCGTCACGTTCCAGTCATAGCGAACGCGGCAAGCGCTGCCTTCGCCTTGCAGCGTCCAGCGGCCGATGCCGTCGAGTTCGCCCAAGGCCCGGCCTTCGATCAAGAGGGGCGGTTCGACCTTGGTGGTTTCCATGTCGAAGACCAGTTCGTAGGGCAGCGCCGTCGACCAGCGCATGCGCCTGACGGCGCCGACACCGCGCTCGTCACCCGGTTGCAGCAACGTCACCTGTTTCACCGACGGCCACCAATCGGGCCAGCGCTCCGGCGTGCTCAGTTCACGCCACACGTCTTCGAGCGGGAAGGCGATCGTCCATTCGGTGACGAGGTGAAAATTGGTCGACGACATCGCCGATCCCTCAACAGGCGGAACGCCTGAAGTATAACACGGCATGCGGGCCTTGCGGCCCGCATGCGTCGTTTCATGCCGTCAGGCCGCGCGTGCAGCGACGCCAAGCGGTTCCAAGTCGTCGAGCACCTTGTCGCCGTTGTAGACGGTCTCGTCGAGAATGCCTTCGCGCTTGGCGACGATCGTCGGCACCAGCGCCTGGCCGGCGACGTTGACCGCTGTGCGGCCCATATCGAGGATCGGGTCGATGGCGAGCAGCAGGCCGACGCCTTCGAGCGGCAGGCCGAGCGTCGAAAGCGTCAGCGTCAGCATAACGGTCGCGCCGGTGAGGCCGGCGGTGGCGGCAGAGCCGAGTACCGAGACGAAGACGATCAGCACATATTCCTGGATGCCGAGCGGCAGGCCGAAGAACTGCGCGATGAAGATCGCCGAGATTGCCGGATAGATCGCGGCGCAGCCGTCCATCTTGGTGGTGGCGCCGAGCGGCACGGCGAAGGCGGCATATTCGCGCGGCACGCCGAGGCTCTTTTCGGTCACCGTTTCGGTGACGGGCAGGGTGCCGACCGAGGAGCGCGAAACGAAGGCGAGCTGGATCGCCGGCCAAGCGCCGGCAAAGAAGCGCGATGGCTTCAGGCCGTGGCCGACGAGCAGCGCCGGGTAGACGACGAAGAGCACGATCGCAAGGCCGATATAGACGGCAGCGGTGTACCAGCCGAGCTGCGCCAGCGTTTCCCAGCCGTATTGGGCGACGGCGCGGCCGAGCAGGCCGATCGTGCCGATCGGCGTAAGCCGGATGACCCACCAGAGGACCTTGCGCACGATCGCAAGCAGCGACTGGTTGAAGGCTAGGAACGGCTTGGCGGCGTCGCCCACCTTCAGTGCAGCGGCGCCGACGGCGATCGAAACGACGAGGATCTGCAGCACGTTGAAATTGAGCGAGGTGGTGGCACCCGTGTCAGTGACCTTGGTGCTGGCTTCAAGCCCGAGCATGTTTGCGGGCACGAGGCCCTTGAGGAAATCGAGCCACGAGCCGGAATAGGAGGGCGCCTTGGCAGCTTCCTGCGAAACGGCTGAACCCACGCCCGGCTGAATGATCAGGCCGAGGGCAATCGCGATGACCACGGCGATGAGCGAAGTGATCGCGAACCAGAGCAGCGTCTGCCATACCAGCTTGGCGGCATTCTGCAGCGTCGCCAGATTGGCGATCGACGCGACGATAGCGGTGAAGACGAGCGGCGGCACGAGCGCGCGCAGAAGCTGGACGAAGATCGAGCCGATCGTCTGCAGGGTGACCGTCAGCCAGTTGGCATTGCCGCTGGCATCGACGCCTATGTTGCGGGCGATGAGGCCGAGCAGCAGGCCGATGACCATGGCCGCCAGGACCTGGAAGCCGAAGGAGGCATAGATCGGCTTTGGTGAGGATTGGGTGGTTGCTTGGGACACGTCTTTCACTCTCATTGTATGGCGGCGGCCACATTTTTAGGCAATGGCCGCCGCAAGTGCCCGAAAAATAGTCGAGTATTCTGGTCGAGATAAGAAACCCTTTGGCTCGAAAACTATTCCAAGTGGAATATTTTCCCCGATCAACCGCGCACGCTCGCTCCGGCCGGTTTGCCTCCAGGGACGGCGAAGCGGTCATCGATCTCCAAACCGGGCGAACTGACGAAAAACATTTCAATCTCGCCGCGCCTCGTTGAAATCTCCTTTCTCTATAAAAATAGTGTATAATGTAGCCTGTCTGTCGTGGCCGGAGTTCGCCGCGTGTTGCGGAGCGCCTTGTGCGTTTCGCCCTCGGCAGGGCGATCTCCTCGAGTTTAAAGCGAGAACAGGAGAGGATTGAGATGACACGCAAGATCCGGCTTGGAGCCTTTCTTCCCGGCGGCGGGCAGCATATCGCGGCCTGGCGCCACCCCGACCAGCCCGCCGACGGGGCGACCAGTTTCGAGTTTCACAAGCAGCTGGCGCTGACCGCCGAACGCGGTCTGTTCGATGCCTACTTTCTTGCCGACGGGCTGGCGGTCGGCTTCGGTGGCGCGCGAGAGGGCGGCAATGCCCGCGTCGCCGGCTTCGAGCCGGTCACGCTGTTTTCCGCTTTGGCGCCGCTGACCACCCATCTCGGCTTCATCGCCACTTCCTCGACGACCTATGAGGAGCCCTATACGACGGCGCGCAAGTTCGCCTCGCTCGACCTCATCTCCGGCGGTCGCGCCGGCTGGAACGTGGTGACGACCACAGGCGATCCGACGGCGCAGAATTTCAACCGCGACACGCAGCTTCCGCATGCCGAGCGTTACCGGCGTGCCGCCGAGCATGTCGATGTCGTCAAGAAGCTCTGGGACAGTTTCGAGGACGATACCTTCATCCGCGACAAGCAAACGGGCGTCTTCTTCGATCCGGCGAAGCTGCACGACACGGATCACCGCGGCGAGCATTTCAAGGTCCGCGGCCCGCTCAACATCTCGCGCTCGCCGCAGGGACATCCCGTCATCGTCCAGGCCGGCCAGTCCGAGGATGGCCGTGGCCTTGCCGCCGCCACCGCGGAGGTGATCTTCACGGCGCACCAGCACATCGAAACGGCGCAGGAATTCTATCGGGACATCAAGGCCCGCGCCCGCGGCCTTGGCCGCAACCCGGACCATATCCTGGTCATGCCCGGCGTCTCGCCCTTCGTCGGCCGGACGGAGGCCGAGGCGCGGGAGAAATACGAACGGCTGACCTCGCTCATCGTCGAGGAGGACGGCATCGGTCTGCTCAACGGGCTCACCGGCGGAACGCTCGATCTTCGTGGCTACGACCTCGATGGGCCGTTGCCGCCGGCGCCGCCGACCGAGGGCATGAAGAGCCGCCAGGCGCTGATCCGCCAGATCGCCGACGAAAACAACTTCACCATTCGCCAGCTCTATCAGTGGATCGCGTCGGCGCGCGGCCACTACACGATCGTCGGAACGGCGGGACAAATCGCCGATACCCTGCAGGAATGGTTCGAGAACGAAGCCGCCGATGGCTTCAACATCCTGCCGCCATGGTTCCCGACGGCGCTCGACGACTTCGTCGAGCTGGTGATCCCGGAACTGCAGCGTCGCGGCCTGTTTCGCACCGCCTACGAGGGCAAGACGCTGCGCGAAAACCTCGGCCTGCCCGTACCCGTTAACCGCTGGACTGCCGCCCGGTCGGCCGTTCAAGCAGCGGAGTGAGGTGTTGCCATGTCCTATGAAACCATCAACCCCTCGCTTGCGGCAGGCTTTGCAACGGCGCGCCGCGAGACCCCTGCCAAGAACTCCACTCAGCCGGCCGTGCATTCCCGGCCGAACAGCGTGCCGCGCTGGCGCCGCCTGCTCGGCGCGATCGTCGCCCGCTACGGTCTCGTGGTTGCGTTTCTGGCCTTCTGGCAGCTTGCAAGCACCGTCGGCTGGGTCAACGCGGCAGTCTTTCCGCCGCTCGACGTGATCCTGGCTGCTCTTTGGGACGGCATCGCCGGCGGCGCGCTGCTCGACGATATCGCCATCAGCCTGCAGCGGTCGGGCATTGCCTTTGCCGCTGCCGTCGCCGTCGGTATTCCGCTCGGGCTGTTCATGGGCCAGGTCCGGCTCGTCGAGCAGGCGCTTGACCCCGTCCTGCAGCTTTTCCGCCAGACCTCGGCCCTGGCGCTCTACCCGGTCTTCATCCTGCTGCTCGGTCTCGGCGAAACGTCGAAGGTCTTCGTGATCTTCTGGGCGACGCTGTTTCCGATCCTGTTGTCGACGATCGGCGGGGTCAAGGAGGTCGACAGGAAGCTGATCGAGATGGCCCGCACCTACGGCGCCGGCTCGCTCGCGGTCTTCCGTCGCGTGGTTCTGCCGGCCTCGGTGCCTGCGATCTTCGTCGGCCTCAGGCTCTCGGCGACGACCGCGCTGCTGCTTCTGATCGCTGCCGAAATGATCGGAGCGAACAAGGGCATCGGCTTCCAGGTGATGAACGCGCAATACAACTTCCAGATCCCGCTGATGTTTGCGTCGATCCTGCTGCTTGCCCTGCTCGGTCTCGCCGCCAACGCGCTGCTTGTTCTCATCCAGCGCAATCTCTGCCGCTGGTCTCAGCCGAACGCCTGACCGCCTCTACCAGTTCTCCTTCGAAAGGATATCAAGATGACCTTCCATCCCCGCAATCTCCTTCTCTCGGCAGCCGTCACGCTTGGCCTTGCAGCACCGGCAGCCGCCGCCGACGCCGTCACGCTGCGTTATCTCGCCAGTCAGGGCGGCCTGTCGGCCCATGAACTCGCGCAGGAACTCGGCTATTTCGACGGCACCGGCATCACGGTCGAGAGTGTCGGCTACGCTACCGGCGGTCCGGCATCGCTGATCGCACTGGCATCCGGCGATGTCGAGATCGGCAGCGCAGCGACCTCGGCCGTGCTGAACTCGATCATCAGCGGCAACGACTTCGTTGCCGCCTATCCCTCCAACGGCATCAATGACGAGGTACAGTCGATCTTCTACGTGCTGGAAGACAGCCCGATCAAAAGCATCAAGGACATCGCCGGCAAGAGCATTGCGGTGAACACGCTCGGTGCTCACCTCGACTATACGATCCGCGAGGCGCTGCATTCCGTCGGCCTGCCGACAGATGCCGCCAACCAGGTCGTCGTTCCCGGCCCGCAGCTGGAGCAGGTCCTGCGCTCCGGCCAGGTGGATATCTCCGCCTTCGGCTATTGGCAGACGACCTTCGAGGGTGCAGCCCGCAAGAACGGCGGCCTGCGCGCCATCTTCGACGACACCGACGTGCTCGGCGAGATCGCCGGCGGCTTCGTCGTGCTGCGACGCGACTTCGTGAAGGAGCATCCGGAGGCGGCAAAGACCTTCGTGCTGCAGTCGGCCCGCGCGCTCGACTATGCCCGCGAACATCCGCAGGAAACGAAGGAGATCCTGGCGAAGGCCCTGAAAGCTCGCGGCGAAAATCCTGAGATCGCCCAGTACTTCCGCGGCTATGGGGTGCGGGCCGGTGGCCTGCCGGTCGAGCGTGACCTGCAATTCTGGATCGACGTGCTGGTGCGCGAAGGCAAGCTCAAGCAGGGCCAGCTGGCGCCAAAGGACGTGCTCTTTGCCGTCGACGGCGCCACGGCCAGCAACTGAGGACGTTCCATGAGTGTTGCCCAGAACCTTCGCCGCGGAGAGGTGACGATCCGTCACCTCTCCAAGTCCTACCGCCTGAACGGCGCGCCATTGCCCGTGCTTCGGGATATCAACCTCCATATCCGCTCCGGCGAGACGCTTGCCATCGTCGGCGCCAGCGGCTCGGGCAAGACGACCCTGCTTCGGGTGCTGGCGGGTCTCGAGGATCCGGATGCCGGCGAGGTGCTGATCGACGGCAAGCTGACCAGAGGCGTGGGCACCGACCGTGCGGTGATCTTCCAGGAGCCGCGGCTTTTGCCCTGGCTGACCGTGCTCGACAATGTCGGCTTCGGGTTGGAGACGCGTGGGCTTTCCCGGGGACAGGCGCGGGAGCGGGCGCGGCGCTACGTCCAGCTGGTCGGCCTGCAACAGTTCGAAGGCGCCTTTCCGCGGCAATTGTCGGGCGGCATGGCGCAGCGCGTCGGCATTGCCCGGGCGCTCGCCGTCCAGCCGGAAATCCTGCTGCTCGACGAGCCGCTGGGCGCGCTCGACGCCATGACCAAGATCAGCATGCAGCAGGAGCTGGCGCGGATCTGGCGCGACGAGGACGTGACGACGGTGCTCGTCACCCACGATCTCGAAGAGGCGATCTATCTCGCCGACCGTATCCTCATCCTGCCGCGCGAAAAGGGCGGCGAACCGCGGCTGATCGAGATCGACCTGCCGCGGCCGCGCGACCGCAGCGCCAGCGCCTTCGTGCGCCAGCGCGAGGAACTGCTCGGCATCTTCGGACTGCATTGAGGTCGCTTGCGGAACGGTTGCAGCGGCTAGGCGTTATCTTGGGGAAGCGGCATTCACCGGGGGCGACGCTGCCCGGTGAATGCCGGATGCCAAGCCGAGACAGGAGCAACGCCATGAAGTTTTCGAAGGGAATGTCATTCGCCGCAATCGTCTTCGCCCTTGGCGCGGCAGCACCGGCGATGGCCAACGGTTTCTATACCGGTATCGATCCGCACAATCCGCCGGGCACCCAGAACAGGGTTCTCTACGGGCAACCCTATTATGTCGAGCCCGCGCCCGGCCCGGTCTATGTCGAGCCTGTGCAGCCTCAGGTCTATGTCGATCCGATGCCGACCGGCAGCATCTATGTCGATCCGTATGTCGACCCGGCGCCGGGTTATGTCTATCGCCCGCCGGCACGAACGCTGGGTGATGCGCGCCAGCGCTACACGGGCGAGTATCAGAGCGGCGGAGAGGGCGACTATTACCTCGGCGTCGCGCATCCGCCGCAGGTTCCCTGAAGAAGCAGCTAGGTGAAGGGGCGCGGCCACAGAGTTGCGCCCCTGATTCGGCCCGGTGCGTGAATTCAGATGCCTGGAGTTTGAGGCGTCGCCCGTCGTCAGCGCCAGCCAAGCGCTGGCGCGACGTGCTTCAGGATCGCTTCGATTACATGGGCGTTGTACTCGACGCCAAGCTGGTTCGGGACCGTCAGGAGCAGCGTGTCGGCCTCGGCAATCGCCTCGTCCTTCGCCAGTTGCTCGACCAGCACGTCGGGTGCTGCAGCGTAGCTGCGCCCGAAGATCGCCCGCGTCTTGTCGTCGATGAAGCCGATCTGGTCTTCCTGCTTGTTTCCGCCGCCGAAATACATCCGGTCGCGATCGTCCACCAACGCAAAGATGCTGCGGCTGACCGAGACGCGCGGCGCCCGCGTGTGGCCCGCCGCCTTCCAGGCTTCCCGGTAGGCGCGGATCTGGTCGGCCTGCTGGACGTGGAATGGCAGGCCTGTTTCGTCGTCCTTCAGCGTCGAGCTTTGCAGGTTCATGCCGAGCTTTGCGGCCCAGACGGCCGTGGCGTTGGAGCTTGCGCCCCACCAGATGCGCTCTCTCAAGCCATCCGAATGCGGCTCGAGGCGCAGCAGGCCGGGAGGGTTGGGAAACATCGGTCGCGGATTGGGTTCGGCGAAACCTTCTCCGCGCAGGACGTCGAGCAGCACTTCCGCGTGCCGTCTTGCCATGTCGCTCTCAGTCTCGCTTTCGCCCGGCTGGTAGCCGAAGTGGCGCCAACCATCGATCACTTGCTCCGGCGAGCCGCGGCTGATGCCGAGCTGCAGCCGTCCGCCGGCGATGAGATCGGCGGCACCCGCATCCTCGGCCATATAGAGCGGGTTCTCGTAGCGCATGTCGATGACGGCCGTGCCGATCTCGATCCGGCTGGTCTTTGCGCCGACCGCCGCCAGAAGCGGGAACGGCGAGGCGAGCTGGCGGGCGAAGTGATGGACGCGGAAATAGGCGCCGTCTGCGCCGAGTTCTTCGGCCGCAACGGCGAGATCGATCGATTGCAGCAGGGCGTCGCCGGCCGATCGCGTCTGCGACTGGGGCGAGGGCGTCCAGTGTCCGAAGGAAAGAAAACCGATCTTCTTCATGGCCGTGCCGCCTCCTCGATGGAACCAGCCGCTTCCATGGCACAATTCGGGTTCCGGATACAGACGGCGTCCGGTGACTTCGCCGTGAACGGCAGCGCGCGAGGATGACCACGCGCTGCCGTCCTCAAGTCGTTCATTGCACCTTGAGTCGTGCTTTCATGTTCGGGTGAAAGCGGCAGATGTAATCGAAGGTTCCGGCCTTGGTGACGGTGAGCGTCGCGGTCATTTTCGGTGGTATCACGATGTCGAAATCACCCTTGGCCGTTGCCGTGTGCGCCATGACGTCCCTGTTGTCCCACTCGATCACGTCGCCGACGGCGGCGCTGATTTCGGCGGGTGAAAAGACGAGCTTTTCGATGGTCACCCGGATGGTCTCCGCCCACGCCGATGGCGCAGTCAGCATGAGGGTCAGGCCGCACAGCGCGCCAAGGCTTCGCTTTCGGATCATGGCGCTGCCTACTTCATCATCTCGGCGACATGCTCGGCATGTTGCTGATGACCCTGGAACAGCTTGAGGCCGGTTTCCAACAGGTCCTTGAGCTCGGCATTCTTCGCGGAGGGAATGAGCAGGGTTTCAAGGGCGCCATTGACCTGCTTGTGGTAGGCTACCTCGTTGGTGACATAGGCCTTGTCGAAGTCGGCGCCGCTGAGCTTCGCCAGCTTTTCGCGCTCTTGCGTCGCCGCTTTCGTCAGCGCGCGGCTGGTTTCGTTGTCCTCGGGCGTCACCTTGAGTTTCTTGACGAGATCGAGGGCCTGCTTGTTGACGGCCTCATGGTCGCGCAGCATGTCGTTGGCGAAGCTGATGACTTCCTTGTCCTTGGAGATTTTCAGGGCCTGCTTGGCGGCCTCGATATCGATGACGCCTGCGGTATAGGCGATATGGGCGATCTGGGGGTCGGTGACCTTCGTCCCGGCTGCAAGGGTCGCGCCACTGATGAGGCAGGCGACGGCGAGGGCTGAGGTGAGGCGGGCATACATCGGGAACTCCTCTCCGGCGGCGATCGCCGCCGGTCTTGATGGATCACGCCCATTGGATGCGCGCCGCCTTCAAAGGTTCCCGGAAATGTCAGCCTGAAAGTCCGAGCCGGTTCATGACCGCCTCCGTCAAACGGGCGCAACGGCGTCCGGCAAAGGGGAAGGCATTCAAGAGTACGGGGCCGACCTGGCGGTGGATCTGCTGGCGCAGAAGCTGGCGGGCACGGTGCAGGCGGCTCCTGACCGTCTTCGGGTTGATGCCGAGCAGGGCTGCGGTCTCTTCGACGCTCATCGCCTCGATCACCCGGGCGGTGAACACCAGGCGGAAGGGTTCCGGCAGAGCGTCGGCCGCCTCTTCCACCAGCCGCAGGATCTGCCGCTGCGCAAGGCTGCGTTCCGGATCGTCGGCGTTCACAGCATTGGGAAAGGGTACGATCTCGGCGCCTGCACTGTCCGTCGCAAGCGGAACCTCCCGGCGCGTCGCCGACCGGCGGAGGCGTCCGAGCGCCTCGTTCAGCACGACGCGATGTAGCCAGGTGGCGAGGCTGGCATCGCCACGAAACGTTTCGAGGTGCTCGAACGCGCGCAGATAGGCTTCCTGCACCACATCCTCCGCGATGCTGTCGTTGCGCACGACGGCGCGGGCGATGCGAAAAAGCCGCTGGTTGTGCCTCGTCATGACGATCCGGAAGGCTTCGGGGTCCCTCGCAAGCGCACGCTCGACGAGAGCTTCATCTGTCAAATGGTCCGCTTCCGCCGTGGTGCGTCTTGTCAGCAGTGCATCGTTCATCATCCACCTCCAAACCACCGTTTGATGCGGATCGGGCAACAACGTTCCCGAGAAAGCATACGCCGCGTGAGCGGCAACCGAAATAGGGTGTGACTGGAGCGGTGAAGGCAGATGTTCGAGGCGGCATTTTGCGCATTTCCGCCAGCGGAAGTTGGGTCTCCTGGCGCCGTTCGCGCGGCGGTAATCGCAGGTCCTCTTTTTTTCTCACGACAGGGAACCGGGGTTCCCTCCGGCGAGTTTGAGGAACGGCGACCCCGGTATGGAGGGGCGCGTATCGCGGTCGCATCTTCGCACTAGGAGAGACGACGATGAAGCATCAAACCATCGAACAGTTGCAAGCGCTCGCCGAAATTCGTTCCGATCCCGCGATGACGAGAACGGAACGGCTTCAGCGTTGGGCCGAACTCTTGGAAAGCAATCCCGATCGCCGGCTGGGCACGCTTTCCGGTACTGAACGCGCGACCGCTGCCGCGCGCCAGGCCATGCAGGTCAACGGTTCGCCCATGACCGTCGCCTTCGAGGATACGCAATTGCGCCTCGCGGGGCTCGCAGACGACAGCTACGGTGAAGCAAAACGCTTCTTCGAAATATCGGACCACCAACTGCACGATATCGTCTGCGACTGCAATTTCGGCAGCTCCGTTCGGGCCGCCTATGCCGCCCGGCGGGTTCGCGCGGCCATTGGCCTCTGGCCGCGCCTGAAGGCGCTCTTCAGCTGAGGCTGCGCCGATTGGCCAGCCTCCGGGGAAGCCAGGGCGCCAGCCGGAAGCTTCCCTAAACTCTTGTTTTTATGAGCGGCGCAGGCCCCCGCCTTCGCGCCGGGTGACGATTTTGTGCGTCGCCGGATCGCGAGCCTTATCCGCTGGGGCTTCATTGGCGCGCGTTTTCACCTCAGATCCGCGCCGTTGTAGCGCGGCATCGCTCGAACCTAGCCCGAGGGAGTATATCGTTATCCTCCCCACTTGCAGCATCATCCCTTCAACGCCGGTGCCGCGCGGCTCGCCGGGGGTGGAGGGATGCAGCCGCGGGAGGAGGATTTCATGACATTGGCAGCAGTAACCCGCGCCTTGGGTGCAACGTCCGCTCTGGCGATCCTGGTCGGCACGGCGCAGCCGGTTTGGGCCGCACCCGATCTGATCGTGCTCAACGGTGACGTGCGCACGGTCGACCAGGGCAAGCCGAAGGCGCAGGCCTTCGCGATCGAGAACGGCAAGTTCACCGCAATCGGCAGCAACGACGAGATCAAGGCGCTGGCCGACGCTAAGACCAAGATGATCGACGCCGGCGGCAAGACCGTGACTCCGGGCTTCATCGACGGCCATACACATCTTACGTCCGGCATGGACATGGTGACCGGCGTCGACCTCTCCTACATCCCGGACAAGAAGACTTGGCTCGAAAAGATCAAGGAAGCCGATCAGCGCTTGCCGAAGGGCGTCTGGCTGATGGGCGGCGGCTGGGACTACACGCTCGGCGAGGGCAAGCTGCCGACGAAGGAAGACCTCGACGCCGTGGTGCCGGACCGGGTGGTGGTCCTGCGCGATATCGATTTCCATTCCGTCTGGGTCAATTCCAAGGCGCTGGAAGTGGGCGGCGTTACCGCGAAGTCGGAAGTCGAAGAGGGCGGGCAGGTGCTCTTGAACGACAAGGGCGAGCCGAGCGGCATCCTGCTCGAAAAGGCCGGCGATCTCGTCGAGAAGCATCGTCCGGTGGCGACCGACACGGAACGGCGCGCAGCGCTGCTTGAGACGATGAAGTTTGCCAACAGCCTCGGGATCACCGGCGTCAACGACATGTCGGATCTCGCCGCCGTGCACGACTATGCCGCGATCCTCTCTGAAAAGAAGATGCCGCTTCGCGTCTGGTACGGCTTCTTCGAGGGTGATCCGAAGAAGATCGCCGCCGCGGTCAAGGACCGCGACGAGGTCGACAAGGTAGCCGCCGATTCCGGCGAGCAGGAGGTAAAGGGGCCGATGCTGAAGCTCGGCTACACCAAGTCGGTGATCGACGGGGTGCTCTCGACCCGCACCGCTTACATGCACGAGGACTATTCCGACCAGCACGGCTGGAAGGGCAAGCCTTTCGAGACCAAGGAGCAGCTGGCGGCGGCAATCAAGGCCTCGAACGAAAACGGCTTCCCGACCGCGGTGCACGCGATCGGCGACGGCGGCGTCAGCCTCGTTCTCGACGCCTTTGCCGAAGCTTCGGTGCCGCGGCCGCAGCCTAACCGCATCGAGCATATCGAGGTGGTCGAGACCAAGGACATCCAGCGCTTCAAGGATCTCGGCGTCGTCGCCTCGATGCAGCCGAACCATGCGACCGGCACGATCGGCAAGTACATCACCGAACGCATCGGTACCGATCGCGAGCCGCGGGCCTATGTCTGGCATTCGATGCTCGATGCCGGCGTGCCGCTGGTGTTCGGTTCGGATTGGCCGACATCGCCGCTGAGCCCGCTCACCCAGATCAACGACGCCGTCTTCCGCGAAAGCCCATTTGGCTTGGGTGACGGTCCCTGGCATCCCGAGCAGGCCGTCACCTTCGACCAGGCCTTGCACGGTCTCACCCAGGCGGGTGCCGACATGACGCCCTGGGGGGCTCAGATCGGCTCGATCAGCGTCGGCAAGTGGGCGGATTTCGTCGTGATCGACGGCACCCTCGCAGATCCGCTCGACCGCTCCATCCGCGAACGCAAGGTGGAGGCGACCTATCTCGCCGGAAACGAGGTCTATCGCCGGCCCTGATCGGGAGCGAAAGCGTCGGTCGCCTACCGGTCGCCGTGCGAGGACACGTCGATCGGCAGCCTTTTGTGGCGACGTCCCATCGATCCAGATCACGCACGGCCGGCGCTACCTGCGCCGGCCGATTTTTTGCTGGGTCCATGATGCACTAGCTTAGTGCCTGAAAATTCATAATAATTGCGCTTCACTTTGGAGTTTCGCAAGCTAAGGGCGCGATCGAATGGCATTGGACTCGTTGGATGTGCGGCTGCTGCGGATCTTCGTGACGATCGTGGAGGCGGGTGGTTTTGCCGCCGCCCAGGGAGAGCTCAACCTATCGCTCTCGACGATCTCAAATCATATCTCGGCGCTGGAAAGCCGCCTCGGCCTGATCCTCTGCCAGCGTGGCCGGTCTGGCTTCCGCCTCACCGAGGAAGGGCGTGCCGTCTACGAGGAGGCCAAGCGCCTGTTCGGCACGATCGACCAGTTCGATACTCGCATGAAGGGCCTGCAGCACCGGCTGAACGGCACGCTTTCCGTCGGCCTCATCGACAACACCCTGTCGGACCCGGCCTCCCGCCTGACCCGCGTCTTTGCCCGGATGACGGACGAGGCGCCGGAGGTGGCGCTTTCGATCGTCACCCGGCCGCCGCATGAGTTGCTGCGCGACGTGATAACGGGCGAGCTTCACATCGCGATCGCCAGCTTCCCGCGCACGACGCTGGGGCTCGAATATGTCGATCTCTACGAGGAGACGCAGCGCTTCTATTGCGGGGCCGAGCATCCGCTGTTTTCCCGCGACGACAGCACGATCGAAATCGACGACATCCGGTCCCACAATCTGATCGGCCGCTCCTATTGGAATGCCCGCGACCTCAAGATCTTCTCGATCGCCAACCCGCGCGCGACGGTCAGCGACATGGAGGCGGAAGCGCGGCTGATCCTTTCCGGGCGCTATCTCGGCTATCTGCCCGATCACTTTGCCAACCGCTATGTTAGCAAAGGGCTGCTGCGGCCGATCCGCCCGGATCTCTTCAGCTACAGGGCGCCGTTCCAGGCGGCTTTCGACAAGGCCCGCGCGAAGTCGGGACTGGTGCCGTTTTTCGTCAAGCTGCTGACGAGCGAGTTCGGCGTCGCGCCCTCCGGCCGGAGCGCCTCGCGCCTGCGTGCCGGACGCTAGAACGCCGGGTCGCTGCTGCGGCCCGGCGCGCTGAAGGAACACACTGCCCGGCCGTTCTAGTCGAGCTCGAAGTTCTCTTTGTAGTCCTGCTTCAGGTGCGCGGGCTGGTCCTCTTTCTTCAGCATGCAATTGCCAACGACGAGGCGCTCGATCTCCGTTCCCATGAAGCAGCGATAGGCGTCTTCCGGATTGCAGACGATCGGTTCGCCACGCACGTTGAAGCTGGTGTTGACGAGCACCGGGCAGCCGGTGCGCGCCTTGAAGCGGGTCAACAGCTCCCAGTAACGCGGGTTGGTCTCGCGGTGCACCGTCTGGATGCGGGCGGAGTAGTCGACATGGGTCACCGCCGGTATTTCCGAGCGCGGCACGTTGAGCAGATCGATGCCGAACAGGTTTTCCTGCGGATGATTGGCGTGCAGGCGGCGGCTTTCCAGGACGTCGCCGACAAGGAGCATGTAGGGGCTGTCGGTGTCGATGTCGAACCAGTCCGACACGTCTTCGCGTCGGATCGACGGAGCGAAGGGGCGGAAGCTCTCGCGGTACTTGACCTTGAGATTGAGCATCTTCTGCATCGTCGGCGAACGGGCGTCGCCGAGGATCGACCGACCGCCAAGCGCCCGTGGGCCGAATTCCATCCGCCCCTGCATCCAGCCGACCGCCTTTTCCTCGGTCAGTGCCGAGACGGTGGAGGAGGTGATCTCCTCGTCCGAAAGGACCTCGAAGTTCGCCCCGGCATTGGCAAGTCGCTGCTCGACTTCGCCTTGCGCGAAGGCTGGCCCGAGATAGCCGCCCGACATGGCATCGCCGTCCTTCACGACGCGCGTGCTTCCGAGGTATTCGTGCCAGACCGAGAGAGCCGCCCCGAGCGCGCCGCCCGCATCGCCGGCGGCAGGCTGGATCCAGATGTCGTCGAAGATCCCGGCCTTCAGCAGCTTGCCGTTCGCCACGCAGTTGAGCGCGACGCCGCCGGCAAGGCAGAGGTTCTTTTCGCCTGTCTGGCGCCGGGCATAGCGGGCGAGCCGCATGACCGCCTCTTCCGTCACGACCTGAACGGAAGCCGCCAGGTCCATCTCACGCTGGGTCAGCGGCGATTCCGGCTTGCGGGGTTCGCCTCCGAAGAGGTCGTTGAAGGCCGGCGAGGTCATCCTCAGGCCCGTGCAATAGCCGAAATAGTGCTGATCCAGACGGAACGAGCCGTCGTCCTTGAGATCGATCAGGTTGTCGAGGATCGTCTGCGCGAAACGCGGCCGCCCGTAGGGCGCAAGCCCCATCACCTTGTACTCGCCCGAATTGACCTTGAAGCCCGTATAATACGTGAAGGCCGAATAGAGCAGGCCGAGGGAGTGCGGGAAATGCAGCTCCTTCAGGAAGTCGAGGCGATTGTCATGGCCATGGGCAAGCGACGTGGTGCACCACTCGCCGACGCCGTCCATGGTGAGGACCGCAGCGGAGGCGAAGGGCGAAGGAAAGAAGGCGCTCGCCGCATGGGACTGGTGGTGCTCGGTGAAAAGCAGCGAGCCTTCCCACTCCTTCGTGCCGACAAGCTTGCCGAGATCCTTGCGCAGCATCTTCTTCTGGAAGAGCTTTTCCTTGATCCAGACCGGCATCGCCACGCGAAACGAGCTGAAGCCGTGCGGCACTGTCGCAAGATAGGTCTCGACAAGCCGCTCGAACTTCAGGAACGGCTTCTCGTAAAAGACGACATGGTCGATGTCGTTCATGGTGCAGCCTGCTTCCGACAAGCAGTACTCTATTGACCGCGCCGGAAAGTCGGGGTCGTGTTTCCGGCGCGTGAAGCGCTCTTCCTGTGCGGCGGCTACGATGCGCCCGTCTTCGACGAGCGCGGCCGCGCTATCGTGGTAAAAGGCCGAGATACCGAGGATACGCACGATGGTGCCGCCCTAGAACAGCGTATAGATGAAGGGGGCGACGGCCGTTCCCTGCGTCAGTACCACCAGGGTTCCGAAGATGGTCGTCATGACCAGGATCGGCAGCAACCAGTACTTCTTCCGGTTGCCCATGTAAGACAGGAGTTCCCTAGCAAGGTCCATTTTCGTGTCCTCTGTCCGATACAATAAGGGATAGGTTCTTCAAAATTCAGAACTGGTTCTTCATCGTTGCCTGGGCTGCTTCGGCTTGCGGCTTGTCGATCCAGTAGGTCTTGGCGTTCTTGTCGAACTGTTCGGTCAACGCGTCATTGCCGCGCAGCCTGAGATAAAAGCCGATCGGCACGAAGGTCGTGACGTAAATCAGGAACATCACGACCGGATTGACGATCTTGAACAGTACAAGGCCGAGCCGCATCCAGAGATGGTTGGCGCGTGTCAGGGTGGAAGGCGCGATCAGGGCCAGGACGACCAGAACCACGCCGATCAGGGCGAGCACAGCCGTAACGGTCGTAATCTCGGAAGCCCGCCACCATTTTACGAGCGCAATCAGGGTAAGGATGCCACCGACGGTATAGCCGAAACTTCTGTTCGACGGTCCTTCCGGGGGCCTCTCGTGCAGTGGTCCGTGAGAAATGCTCATTGCTATCCACCTCAAAGCGGTTAGCTAAAAAACGCACAATTTTCATTGTGCCGACGAATGAAAAACTTTTTAGTCATTTATATTGGGAGAATATGAGCGGCAAATACTGGGGTAGGTCAATATGCCAATGGATATAGAGTCTCATATCCGGCTTTCGATTCTTGGCGCGATCTTCTGATACTCGGGTTGATGCCCGCTGGTCGGCCCTGTTCCAGGGCATGCCTGCAGCAGTGCAAGGTTCGTGTGGTTCGGGTGCGCGTGCGTAACCTTGGCTATACTGGTGGCAAATGCATTTGAGCGCTGGAAGAGACGAGCGTATGCTGGCGACACTTGAATATGCAGATTGCAGCGGCTGCCAGGGCCGTGCCGTCCTTGTCGTCGAAGATGGGGACGGTGTGGGTCGGTGGCCGCGATTTGATTTATTCTCGCTCGTCACGCGCAGGGTTGTTTTCCAAGGGGCGGCGCAGAGCGGAGACTTGGCATGAGGCTAGAGCCGTCAAACCGTTTCAGCGCCCGCCGCGTGAGCCCGGCGACGGCCGCGCCGCCGCATACCGGCGCGCCGATGGATCTGGACCAGGCCTCCGGCCGTAAGGTCTGGACGAACACTTTCCGGGCCCGCTCCGACAAGGTGATCGCCGTCGGGCGCATCCTGCTGGCGCTCGGCAGCGTCTGGATCGCATGGCTCGATTCCGTCCACGTGCCGCTGCCGCCGGAGCCGATCTACTTCCTGCTGATCGGCTATCTCTTTTATGCGGTCGCCGCCGCCTTCCTCGTCTGGCGCACGGAGATTTCGCGGGTGCGGGGCACGCTGGTGCGTCACATCATCGATGTCGCCGCCTTTGCAATCTTCATGTCGATGACCGACGGTCCGGCGAGCCCGTTCTTCATGCTGATGCCGTTCACCTTGCTGTCCGCGACGCTGCACTGGCGCTGGCGCGGGGCGCTCTACACCGGTCTCGTCTGCCTGGCGGCGCTGCTCTATCTCGGCTACTTCGATGCCGGCGATATGCTCGATCCGGATGCCGATACGACGACGAACGCCTCTCGCATTCTCTTCATCTTCGTTGCGGCCACGCTGCTCGTCTGGCTGGGCGCCCACCAGGAGGCGGTCCGGGCCGAGCTGCTTCGGCTGGTACAGCGAACACCGAGCCAGCCGCGTGGCCGCGAGTGGCCGGCGCGCGCGGCGCTCGATTATGCCGCCCATGTCATGCTGGTGCCGCGGGCTCTCCTGTTGTGGACCGATGCGGAGGAGCCCTGGACCTATGCCGCCCTGTGGAGCGAAGGCGAGCTTGAGGTCATGCAGATGCCGCCCGATGCCTTCGGCACCTGGACGGATGAAAAATTGCTGCAAAGCAGCCTGCTGATCACCGAGGCCGCCCGTGGCCGGCTTCTCGTGCACGTGGGCGAGGGGCGGTTTCATCAATGGTCGGCTCCAGACCCGCCGATCTCGCCGGCGCTTGTGGAGGCTTTCAACATCAACGCCGCGGTCTCGACCTATTTTCAGGTCGACGACCTGCAGGCGCGTCTCTTCGTTCTGGAGCCGCCTGCGCTCACGCTCGACGACGTGGCGATCGCCGAAATCATCGCCGACAGGATCAAGGCGCTGTTCGAACAGGCGATCCTGGTCAGGCGCCTGAGCGACGAGGCGGCCGTCGACGAGCGCATCCGCATCGGCCGCGACCTGCACGACGGCGTGCTTCAGGCACTTGCGGGCACTGCACTGCAGCTTCAGTCGCTGCGCAAGCTCAAGGATGCGGGGCCGGAGGTGATTGCCGAACGCCTCGAGGCCATCCAGGCGATGCTGCTCGAAGAACAGCGGGAGCTTCGCGGCTTTATTCGCGCGCTCGAGCCGGGCGGCAATCTCCAGGCTACCGGCGAAATGCAGCTCGAGCGACAACTGGAAGCGGTTGCCGCGCGGCTGCGGCAGCAATGGCAGATCGATGTCTCGATCGCCTTCGACCCGGCGTCCGGCATCGACCTGCCGCTGGCGCTAACCTACGAGCTTGCGCGCATGACCTCCGAGGCGACAGCCAACGCGGTCAGGCACGGCGGCGCGCAGAAGGTCAGGATCATGGTCAGGATCGACAACGGATCGATCGTGCTGACGATCGACGACGACGGGGTCGGCTTTGGTTATGGTGAGCGCCTCGACCATGCCGAGCTGGAACGGGAAAAAATTGGACCGCGGAGCCTGCGCGAACGGGCGGCAGCGCGTGGCGGAAAGCTTGCGATCGAAAGGATAGCGGAATGGACTCGAGTGGTCGTCATGCTGCCAATGCCGCAATAGCGTTGCGCGCGGTCGTCGTCGACGATCATCTGATCGTGCTCGACGGGCTGCGCCGGCTGATCGAAACCGTGCCCGGCTGGGAGGTGGTGGCGACCTGCGAGCGTGCAACCGATGCGCTGCAGGTCCTGTCCGAGCGGGGCGCCGATATCGTCGTCGCCGACCTTCGCATGCCGCATATGGACGGACTCGAGTTCATACGCCAGGTGCGCAGCACTCACGGACAGCAGATCGCGATCGTCATCCTGACGGCTGATATCGGCGACGACCAGGTTGCCGAAGCGATCCGGCTCGGGGTGAACGGCATCGTCCTCAAGGAACAGGCTCCGGACACGCTGATCGACTGCATGAATGTCGTGGCCAGCGGCAAGACCTATTTCCAGGACCAGGCGCTGAAGTCCGCGATCGAGCGGATACGCGCGCAGGAAGCCGTTGAGACCAGGGGCGTCGACCTGTTGACGCAGCGCGAGATCGAGGTCTCGCGGCTGGCGGCCTCGGGGATCCGAAGCAAGGAGATCGGCGCCCGGCTCGGCATATCGCCGGGCACGGTCAAGCTGCATCTCCACAGCATCTACAGCAAGCTCGGCATCTCGACACGCGTCGAGCTGGCCAATCTGGCGAACCGGCTCCCGAAAAGCCCTTCGTGACGGCGCCGGCCGCGCTTGCGGGCCGCCTGCCTTTGCGCTGACCCTCCTCCTTCAAAAACGATCGAACCACGGCGACGACACATCGCGATCGGCGTTTTTTGCCGCAAGCGAACTGTAAGAAACAGGGCCGGAGTATATCCATCTGGATATATTCAGAACGAAAATCCTGGGATAGAGTTCGGAATTGTAAGGCGTCTCCGGCAGCGAAGTGAAACCTCCGAAGCTAATGTCGCTATATAACGAATAGATTCATGTTCTCGTATTCTGAAAATATTGACGGTGTTCTTCTCTGTTCCGGAGAGCCACTATGCATGTTCAAAGTGTTATTGAAATAGCTGAAACAGACGGTCGGCTTCCGGTCGAGATAATCATAAAGGGTTATCGTTTGAGCCAGAAGCGGCTTACCGTCTTCGTTTTAAACGAGGTGACGCCGGCCGCGGTCAACCGGATCCTGGATCCCGTGGTACCGACGTTGCCTCTTTTCATTCCCGGCGTGCTTTACGTCAAGATTTCGGATGATGTTCGCGTGCGGGAAGCGGTCGAGACGGCGGATGTCGTCTATGCCGCGACCAGCCTGTTTCGCGACCAGTTGACGGGGTACGGGACTTTGCCCGGATTGCTTCGACCGATCGAGCTGCTGCGGCCGGATGCATCCAAGCGCATCCGGCTCGCAAAATCGGGCGAACACGCAAGCTCCGGCGAACCGAAGCGTCCCTCCGTCGCAAAGACGGCGAGGCGTACGACCACCTATCTCGCCAGCCTGGCAAGGTCCTATTGGCGCGAGGCCGGAAGCGCCTGAAGCGGGCGATGCGGCAACCATCCGAAATGTTTCAACACAGATCGCACAATCAAGGTGTCAGCTGACATGTCCCGAAAAGCCGAACGTCAGGATGCGCTCAACAACAACAATCCGACGGCGACGCCTGCGGATTTCATCGATCAGAACAAGCCCTCATCGGGCGGCACCCTGAAGCGCATGCGCCGTTCGCGCAATTTCGGCGGCATCATGGATGGGCTGATCATTCTCGTTTCGGGCCTTGTCGCCATCCTGCTGTGCGAGATGCTGCTGCGTATGGTGCCGAGCCTGCAGCTTCCGGTCGGCGAGGGCGAATATGTCTATTGCGGCGTGCCACGGGCGCGACATCAGTCGCATGCGCTCTATGGCTATACCGAAATACCGGGCAACAGCTATTTCGAGCGCTTCAGCCCGCTCGACCCCTGGAACCGCGTCCAGATCAACAGCGACGGTTTCCGCGACAATGCGACGGGAACGGGGTCTCCGGTGTTCGTGCTTGGGGATTCCATGGTGCGCGGCTCGCTCGTCAAGGAAAGCGAAACCTTCAGCTCGCTGCTGAACGCATGGCACCCGCAGCTGCTTCTCAAGAACTACGGCACCGGCGGCTACGGCCAGCCGAACGAGATCCGGGTGTACGAGGACAAGGGCCACAGCATCCCTCATAAACTCGTCGTCGTCGGCCTCTCGCTCAGCACCGACCTCGAGGACAATGCCGAGCGCGCGGTGCTGACGCCGTCGTCCGTCGACATCACCGTCGAGCCGGCCGGCAGCGGAACGAAGAAGCCCAGCCTCGCTTTGCAGGCGCATCTGTACCTGTGGCAGAACAGCAAGCTCTACAACTGGTTCTATTCAACGCTGCTCAGACCCTATGTCGGCGACCGGGCGTCTCGCCGCGACATCGGCCAAGCGATCGAGCTGACGCGGCGCCTGTTCGTCCGGCTTGCCGACGACGCCCGCGCCAACGGCGCCGAGCTGCTCGTCGTCATCCTGCCGGGTTGGGCGGAACTGGCTGGCCGCGACGACGGCCTGCAGCCGGAAAAACAACGTGAAATGATCAAGGCGTTCGCCGCTGCGACGCCCGGCGTGTACGTGGTCGATCCGACCGAAAAGCTCTCTGCCAACGATCCGATGAAAACCTACGGCATCGGCGACAAGCACCTTTCTCCGCTCGGACATTTCCTTGTCGCGGAAGCGATCGACCAGTGGCTGGTCAATGATTGGAGCGGCGGCAAGGGCCTGACGGTCGGCGAGCACCCCTTCGTAAAAACCGCTCCTGTGGAGCCTGATTGCCTGAAGTTTTCTCAGGTCGGACAGTAATCGGCGGACCTGAAAGGAAGATCCGATGAATTCCAATGCAACACGTGTCGTTCAAATGGAACAAAACAGCGTCCGGAAGTCCTCCATTCTCAAACGTGCCCTGCTTGCTGTTCTCGCGACGGCTTTCAGCTTGGCGCTCTGCGGTCTCATGATCGAAGGCATGGCGCGCACCGTCTTTGACAACGGCATGGATTTCGACCTCGAGATGTGGAAATACGCCCGCGACCTGAAACGGGTCAGCGCCGAGCCGGCGATCGGCCACGAGCACATTCCCAATTCGAGCGGCGTGTTCATGGGTGTGCCGGTCAGCATCAACTCCGTCGGTCTGCGCAACCGCGAAATCGGCCCGGTGACCGCCGGGACGACACGCGTGATGATGCTCGGGGATTCGCTGACCTTCGGTTGGGGCGTCAAAGAGGAAGACACGCCGTCCAGGCTGCTGGAAACGGTCCTCAACGGCGGCAGCCAGGGGGCGCCGAAATACGAGGTGATCAACACCGGTGTCGGCAACTACAACACCCAGATGGAAGTTGCCTACTTCATGACCAAGGGCATCGAGCTCAAGCCGGATGTGGTCGTGCTCAACTATTTCATCAACGATGCCGAGCCGACGCCGCGTCGTCACCAGGTCGGCTGGGGCGAATATTCGCAGGCCTATGTCGTGCTCGCCTCGGCGGTCGACAAGATCTCGCGCATCTTCCTCGGCCGGGCGGACTGGAAGGCCTATTACCGGGGCCTCTATGAAGCCGACCAGCCCGGCTGGACCGAAGGGCAGGATGCGATGCGGCGGCTGATCAGCTTCTGCCGCGAGCACGGCATCAAGCTCGTGATCGTCAACTATCCCGAACTGCACGAAGTCAAGCAGTATCCGTTCCCGGAAGTCACCGGCGCGGTCGAAAAGATCGCCGAAAGCGAGAAGGTTCCCTTCCTCGATCTTCGCCCGTCGGTCGAGGATCTCGTTCCCGAAACGCTGTGGGTGTCGCCGTCGGATGCACACCCGAACCGGATCGCCAACGAGCGCTTCGCCGCTGCGATCGCCGGAACGCTGGAACGCTCCTACCCGGACCTCTTTGCTGGAGCCGGGTCGGTCGCCAAGGTCCAGCCGTGAAGCGGCCGCGATCGGTCGTTGCCGGCCTTGGTAGACATGCGATTTAGAAATCGACGATCAGGTTTGCGCGGCCGGCGCTCGACCGCGCGCCGTCGCCGAATTCGCCGAGATAGGTGATTGCCAACCGGGCTGATTGGGAGAGCCGGGCGGAAATGCCCGCTTCCACCACCAGCGCATCGCGCGCGATGGGAACGCCCGCGATGGTAAACGGGCTGCCACCGGCAAAGGCGAGGCGTGCGGACGGTGAAAGGTCGCCTTCCGCATGGCGCCATCCGAGCATGCCGGAGGCGGAAACTGGCATCTGGTCTACCGGCAGAACCGCCCACCAGCGCAGGCCGATGGTCGTGAGCATGGCGTCGTCCGTGGCGCCCTCTGCCGATAGCGCTGCCGAACCACCGTTTTCCTGGAACGCATCCGTATCCAGATAGACATAGGCCAGGTTTGCGAACGGCTGCAGCCTGATGTCGTCCGCACTCAGCGTGAAGGAAAGGTCGGCGAAAACCTGTGCAACGGTGTTGTCGTAGTCGGCGGTCAGGTGATCGGCGAACGAGCCGAAGGCGAGGTCGCGCTTGGACGAGACTTCGTTGTGGCTATAGATCGCGCCGCCTGCAAGGTTCAGCGCCCCGATGTTCCCATATCCGTAGAGGCCGGCATGGTAGGCGTCGACGCGCGCCTGTGGTTGAACGGTGAGATGGCTATAGCCGAGGATCCCGCCGAGGCGCCAATCGTCGGAAACCGCCATATCGGCGCCGACGAGAACACCTGCCGTACGGCTATCGATAGCGGCGGCGTTGCCGTCACCGGACAAATGGCCCGTGCCTGCAAAACCCGACGTCCAGAAGATGGCGTCCTCGGTTTCCTGAAGGGTCGAGACGGCGGAGCTCGCGCGCTCCAGAATGGCGTCCCGCGGAAAGCGGCTGTCCCACATCAGCGCGCTCTTGACCGAGGCGTGGACCTCTCCGCTCAGCTGGGAAAAGGCGCTTGCGGCCGTTGCATCGTCCAGCGAGAGCACGGCCAGCGTGAGCGGGTTCGTGACGCCCAACGCTTCGACGGCGCTTGCCGTTGCGCGCCCGTTGGCGGTTTCTGCAAGGTCGGCGAAGGCAACGTCGTTGCGGTCGAGCGTCAGATCGATGCCGGTGGCGCCATAGGTCAGCGTCGGCGACAGGAAGGCAAGATTACTGGTCACCGCGTCGAATCGGCCGCTGACCGTGCCGGCGGAAACGATGGTGTAACTCGTCGACGGGTCATAGACGCCGCTGCCTGCGAGGACCGCGAGCCTGCCGCCCTCAAGCGAAAGCGCGCCTGAAACGGCCAGGCGGTCGGATTGCCCCGCCGCATCCACATCCACCTGATAGATCGAGCCCGAACGGAACGTCAGGTCGCCGTTGACGGTGGCAACCGCGATGCCCGGGCCTGGCGAGACCACGCCGCCGGCATTGACCGTGAGGCCGCCGACGATGCCGCTGCCGGACAAGAGACCGCCGTCGAAGATTTGGACCGTCCCGGCGATGGTGCCCTGATTGACGAGCGTGCCACCGGTGATGCTTGCCGCGCCGCTGATGGTGCCGGTGTTTTGGAACAGGCCGCCGCTGTTTGCGAGCGAGGCAATGGTTCCGTCATTCGACCCGGTGCCGGCGTTGGAGACGACCCCGGCTGTCGCGCCGCTGTTGTTGGTGAACGTGCCGTTGGCGCCGATCTCGACGTCTGCGAGCGCTGCATTGTTGACGACGCTGCCGCCGGCAACGGTTGTCTTTCCGGTCACCGTGCCGTTGCCGTTGTTGGTGAAGGATCCGCCATCGTTGCGCACGGACGCGATGGTGCCCGCATTCGACAGGGTGCCGGCGTTGGTAACGTTGCCGGCGACGGCGCCGCTATTGTTGACGAAGGCGGCGGCGGCCGCGACGTCGGCGTCGGTGACGACGAAATTGTTCGTCACCGTGCCGCCTGCAACCGTGGTCTTCCCGGTGATGGTGCCGCCGGCATTGTTGGCGAAGTTTCCGGCCGTGTTGGTCAGTCCGGCGATCGTGCCGGCATTCGACGCGGACCCGCTGTTGGTGACGGCTCCGGCGTTCGCCCCCGAGGTATTTGTGAAGGTGCCGTTCGCACCGACGGTCACCGTACCGAGTGTCGCATTGTTGGTAACGGCGCCGCCAGAGACCGTCGTCTCGCCGGTTACTTTGCCGCCGAAATTGTTGGTGAAGCTTCCGGCGTCGTTGCGCACCGACGCGATGGTGCCGGCGTTCGAGACCGTGCCGGCGTTGGTAATCGCGCCCGCCGTTGCGCCATTGTTGTTGACGAAGGCTGCGGCGGCCGCAACATCCGCATCGGTGACGACGAAGTTGTTGGTGACGGTTCCGCCCGACACCGTCGTTTTCCCGGTGATGCTGCCGCCGGTGTTGTTGGTGAAATTCCCTTGGGTGTTGGTGAGCGAGCCCATGGTTCCGGCGTTGGAGGCGGTACCGGCATTCACCGTCGCCCCGGCGACGGCGCCGGTGTTGTTCACGAAAGTACCCCCGGCCGAGACGTTGACGTCACCGACCTGGCCGTTGTTGGAGAGCGACGTGGCGCTGCCGACGCTGGCGCTGTCCAGGGTTCCGTTCACCGACACGTTGCCGTTGTTCAGCGTCAGTCGTCCGTTGAGGTCCCCGTCGATCGACAGGCTGCCGCCGTTCAGTTCGACATCGGAGGTGAGTGCGCCGCCTGCGTTGATGCTGACGCTTCCCGAATTGATCGTGCTGCCGTTCTTGACGGTCAGCGCGCCGGTATTGGAGATGGTGACATTGCCGCCGTCGACGCCGAGCTGGCGGATCGTGCGGCTGTCGTTGACCTGCGGAGAACCGGTGTTGACCTCCGCTGCGTCGTTTGCACCGGGCAGCGCCGGCGCCCAGTTCGCACCGTTGCCGAATTCATTGTCGGCTCCCCCGGTCCAAACGGACTGGGCAAGCGCAGGCATCGAGAGGGCAAGGGAAGCTAGTGCCGTGAAAAGGCCGAGGCGTTTGGAAAGAACCGCGAGCGGTGTTTGTCGCATGGGTGCCGCCGGTGCTACGAACGCTCGCGAATCAGCCAGCGGAATGGGTAGCTTTGGCTATCTAATCATGGTTAACGATTTACTACCACCTTTGCGCCCGGGCCGGATGCGACGCCGCCGCGGAGCCGAAGGTTTCGGCTCCGCTTGCCCGCCGAAAGCGCCGGAAAACACATGCTCAACTGAGCGGGAAGCCCATGGCCGAGACCATTTTCAGCCACGGCCTGCGCCAGCCGCCGGACTTGTCGGCGGTGTCGAGCGCATACATGGTGATCTGTGCGCCGAGCCAGCGGAACGGCTCGGGCGGGATCGTATTAGGAAGGCTGGTGGCGAAATCCAGCCGGCTCTCCGGGGTCTTCGAGCCGTCGAGAATGTCGAGCGCGATGCGTGCGCCGAAACGCGAGGCCGAAACGCCGAAGCCGGAATAGCCGCCGGCGTAGACGACCTTTTCGTCATGGTAGCGCTGGAAATGCACGGCCATGCGGGTGCTGAGATCGATCGGACCGCTCCAGGCATGGGTGAAGCGCAGGCCTTCGAGCTGCGGGAAGGTATCGAAGAACGCTGCAGCCAGCGGCTCATAGGTATCGAGTTCCCGGTCGACCGATGGAAACGGATCGCCGGCAAAGGCATAGGCGAGGCGCCCGCCGAAGATGATGCGGTTGTCTTTGGTGAGCCGCATGTAGTTCATCTGGGTGCGCGTGTCGTAGACGCCCTGGCGATGGCTCCAGCCGACGGATGCCATCTGGTCTGCCGACAGGGGATCCGTCGCAAGCACCCGGTCGCGCACGGCGACGACCCTGTTTTTGATCTTCCTGTGGCCCGAGGCAAAGGCATTGGTGGCGAGCAGCACTTTCGGCGCGGTTACGCTGCCCGAAGGCGTGTGCGCCTTCATCCGGTCCCCGAGGTCTTCGAGACCGGTCAGTTCGGTGTTTTCGAACATCCGGACACCGAGCGTGAGCGCGACCCGCTTCAGCCCGAAGGCGAGCAGGGCAGGGTGGACCGTGCCGCAGATATGCTTCGACCAGACGCCGGCCTTGTAGCGCGGTGAATTGATTTCGGCGCGGACGGCGCTCTGATCGAGGAAGGCCGCCTGATGACCGTATTTGAGGTGAAGTTCGTGCTCCTCGTGCAGCGCCTCGATATGAGCATCGTCGACCGCGACGGTCAACTCCCCGCCCCACTCGGCATGACAGTCGATCGCATGCTCCTCAAGCGTCGCAAGGAAGCCGTGCATGTTCTCCTGGCCGAGCTTCTCGAGCGCCGCGATGTCCTTCGGGAAAATGCGCACGGCGTTCGAAAGCCCGTGCATGACGGAGGTAGAAACCACGCCGCCCGGCCGGCCCGAAGCGCCGTTGGCGACCGAGCCTTTCTCGATCAGCACAACCTCGATCTCGGGCTGGCGCTGCTTTGCCTGGATGGCGCCCCACAATCCGGTAAAACCGCCGCCGACGACGAGCAGGTCGGCTTTCAGATGTCGCGACAGGCGCTCTCGCGGCTCAGGCGCATCTGGCCGGTCGAGCCAGAAGGGCGTCATCGTCACATCTGCAAGAGCTTTGCTTCTCACCTTGGTCATGGGGACGCCTCACATCACTTCGCTGCAGGGGCGGTGTAGAGGACGTAGACCTTGCGCATCGTTTCGATCACCTCGAAACGAACCTCGACGCCGGCCGGCAGGATGTAGCTTTCGCCGGCTGAAAAGGTCTCGACCGATCCGTCCGGGTTGGTGATCGCAACCTTGCCCGAGAGGATGACGCTGTATTCGTTGCCATCGGGATAGGAGAGCATTTCTGCGTAGGGCGTCGACTGCCATGTGCCGATGACGACGGCCTTGTCGGGGCTTTCGAAATGCACGTCGCCGAGTTCGTCCGCAAAGCCCGAGAGGATCGCCTCCGGCGGCACGACGCTGCATTTTTCGAGCGCGTTGAGGCCGACACCATCGCGCCCGAGTTTGATGACCTTCGACATGTTCACTCCAGTTCAGAAAGACGAGCGCCAAGTCGATCGGCCACGCGCCAGGGTTTCGTTGCTTCATTCTTCTGCGGAACGACCAGATGGCCGAGAGCAATATGCCGTCTCGGCAGTCCCGTGCCGCCTTGCTGGCCGCGGATCTACTGTGCGGCTTGCATCATTTTTCTAGGCGCCGGGATCGCAGCTCGGAATACGCCAAAGGGCTAGGTTCGGGCCTCGGCACGCTGTCTGTCCCGCGCCGCAAGGCCCCGCACCGCCGGGTGTCCGCCACTTAGGACGTTGTTTTGGTTCGCTAAAAGATAGTTTTGGAAATCCCGTAGTGAAAATCCGTTACTTGCGACCGACCGAACCTTCACCTAGTCTGTGCTTAGAGGAGAACAACATGAACGATAATACGATCATCAAAGTCTGCGCGCCGACGCAGCGGGTGTCTGGCGTGGGCGATCTGGCGCTGTCGCTGATGGAGGGGGTGGGCCGCTCGGATTTCCAGGACCGGCTGACACATTCGCTCAAGCGGCACATCGCGATCGATGCCGGCCTGATGCTCCTCTATCGACGCGACGCCGCCCCGAAGATCCTTTACAACGACTGGCGCACGGACAGGGGGCTGTCGGATATCCGTGCCTATCTGCAGGGGCCGTACCGGATGGACCCGTTCTACCGGCTGGCGCTCGACAACGGCGATGACGGGCTTTACCGCCTGCGGCAGATCGATCCGTCCTTCGACCGGTCGCAGTATTATCGCGACTACTACCGGCATTCGGGCCTGCACGACGAATTCAACGTCTTCATCGGTATCGATGCCGACACGAAGATCGCAATCTCTCTGGCGCGGCGCCATGCGCATGCGGCTTTCAGTGGCGAAGACCAGGATTTCCTGCAGAGTGCCGCCCCGCTCATCAGCATGGCCGTGCTTCGGCACTATCGCGATCTGAGGCCCGAAAGTCTGGGCGACGACGGCTCGCCGCTGCAAAGCGCGCTGGCGCAGGCGGTCAGGAACTTTGGTCGCAGCCTGCTGACCGACCGCGAGTGCCAGGTGGCGCAGATGATCCTTCGCGGCTACTCGGTCAAGGGGGCCGCCGAAAAGCTCGGCATCTCGCCGGCAACCGTCAAGCTGCATCGCCGCAACCTCTACGCCAAGCTCGACATCACGTCGCAGACGGCGCTGTTCTCGCTGTTCATCGACGCCGTGTCTTCGGCGAGCAACGCGTTTGAGGATCCGCTGGCCACCTATCTTTCGCCGGGTGTCGCGCTGAGGCCGCACTGACCCGCGCTTTGCGTCGGCAATTCCGGAGAAGACCCTCTTCCCCGGAGATACCTCAAGTAGCGGCGCTTACCCGTTGTTCGGAGCGCCGCGAGACGAGTTGGGCTGCCACCAATCCCAGCACGACTATGCCGAGGATGATCGTCGAGATCGCGTTGATCTCCGGCGTCACGCCGAACTTGATCTGCGAATAGATCTTCATCGGCAGGGTCGAGGCGCCCGGCCCGGTGGTGAAGCTCGAGATCACCAGGTCGTCCAGCGACAGGGTGAAGGACAAAAGCCAGGCGGAGACGAGCGCCGGGATCATGTTCGGTAAGGCGACGCTGACGAAGGCTTTCGCCGGTGGGCAACCGAGGTCACGGGCGGCCTCTTCGAGCGACGGGTCGAGTTCGACCAGCCGCGATTGCAAGACGACGGTCGCAAAGCAGAGCGTGAAGGTCGTATGCGCCAGCGTGATCGTCAGCGGCCCGCGGTCGATCCCGAGCGTCACGAACATCAGAAGCATCGAGACGGCCATCACCACCTCGGGCATCACCATCGGCGCAAGCAGCATGCCGTTGAGGAGTGCCCGCCCACGGAAGCGACGCAGCCGCACCATGACGACGGCGGCAAGCGTGCCGAGAAGGGTGGCGGCGGTGGCAGAGATCGCGGCGACCAGGAAGCTGACCTTTGCGCCCTCGATGATCGAGGGATTGTTGAGAACGGTCGCATACCATTGGGTGGAGAAACCGCCCCAGACCGTTACGAGCTTCGAACCGTTGAAGCTGTAGACGACAAGAACGACGATCGGCAGATACAGGAAGGCGAGGCCGAACAGGATCGACAGCCGATTGAACCAGCTTGGTTTGGTCATCGCTTGCTCCTCAGCCTTGTTCGCGCGATTGGCGCGATTGGAAATAGACGATCGGCACGACCAGAAGGGCGAGCAGCACGATCGTCACGGCAGCCGCCATCGGCCAGTCGCGGTTGTTGAAGAATTCCAGCCAGATGGCGCGGCCGATCATCTGCGTGTCGGCCCCGCCGAGCAAATCCGGGATCACGAATTCGCCGACGACGGGGATGAAGACCAAGGCGCAGCCGGCGAGCACGCCGGGCAGGCTCAAGGGGAAGGTGACCCGCCAGAAGGCGGAAATGCGTGAGCAGCCGAGATCGCGCGCCGCCTCGATCAGGGTGCGGTCGGCGCTGCTCAAGGTCGAATAGATCGGCAGCACCATGAAGGGCAGGTAGGTGTAGACGATGCCGATATAGATCGCCGTCTCGGTGTTGAGGATGCGCAGCGGCTCGCTGATGAGGCCGATCTTCAACAACAGCATGTTCAACAGGCCGTCGTTCCTGAGGATGCTCATCCAGGAATAGACGCGGATCAGCATCGAGCTCCAGAACGGCACGATCACCAGGAAAACCAGCAGCGATCTGGAGGAGGGCGAGCAGGAGGCGATGCCATAGGCGAGCGGATAAGCGATGAACAGCATGGCGGCAGTCGAAATCGCCGCGATCTTCAGGCTCGTTAGATAGGCGAGCAGATAGGTGTCGTCGGTGAGAACGTAGAGGAAGTTCTCGAAGTTGAGCCTGAGATTGAGGATCGATCCGTCCCAGGCGGTCAGCGGCTCGAAGGGCGGCATGCCGAGCCGCACGGTCGAGAGGCTGATGCCGGCGACCAGTGCGAAGGGTGCCAGGAACAACACGAGAAGCCAGGCATAGGGAATGGCGATCAGCAGGCGTTTGCCCCAGTTCGCTTTTGCGGGCGATGCCGAAACGGAAGTCATGGTGCTCTCCTATTCGGCCAGCAGCCGGCTTGCCTGCGGCGGCCAGCTTGCAAACACCTGATCGCCGACCGCGAGATCGCTCTCAGTGCCAAGGTTGACCCGACGCGCGTCGAGTGTCGCGCCTGACTTCAGCCGCACGCGATAGTGCCGCTCGACGCCCGTGTAGGTGAGCTGCTCCACGGTGCCTTCAAGGCCGCTGCCCGAAGTCGCAAGTTCCACCCGTTCGGGTCGGACCGAAACCCAGAACGGCCGGTCGAGCGCCACCCGGTCGGTGAAGGCGGCGCGGACGCCGCCGCCGGCCTCATCGCTGTCGATCCGCAGTTCATCGCCGCTCCGCTCCGTGCGTCCACCGGCAAAGACATTGGTTTCGCCAAGGAACTTCGCGACGTAGCGCGACCGCGGCGCCTCATAGACTTCAGAAGGTGAACCGACCTGTAGCACCTGTCCCTGCTTCATGATGGCGATGCGGGTGGAGACGGTCATCGCCTCGTGCTGGTCGTGGGTGACGATGATGAAGGTGAGACCGAGCTCGCGCTGCAGGCGGACGAGTTCGAGCTGGGTTTCCGTGCGCAGGTTCTTGTCGAGCGCGCCCAAGGGTTCGTCGAGCAGCAGCACCTTCGGCCGCTTGACCAGCGCGCGGGCGAGCGCCACGCGCTGCCGCTGGCCGCCGGAAAGCTGCGCCGGCTTGCGATCGAGAAGTGCGGTCAGTTGCAGCTTTTCCGCCACCTCGTCGATCCGCTTCCGGATCTCGCTCTTGTCGAGCCCGTCCTGTTGCAATCCGAATGCGATGTTCTTGCCGACGGTCAGATGCGGAAACAGCGCATAGGACTGGAACATCATGTTGGTTGGGCGCTTGTGCGCCGGCACGTCGGTGACATCGGCCCCTTCCAGCCTGATCGCGCCGGAGGTCGGCGTCTCGAAGCCGGCGATCATCCTGAGGAGCGTCGATTTTCCGCAGCCCGAGGGCCCGAGGAGGGAGAAGAATTCGCCCTTCTCGATGCCCAAGTTGATGTTGTTGACGGCCGTGACGACGCCATAGGACTTCGCCAGGTTCTCGATCGAAATATAGGATGGCACGGGATCTGGTCCTGCTGTTGACGGTTCGCCTATTGGCCGGCCCGGAATGCGGACCAGACGCGGGTGCGCTCGCGCGTCTGGCGCGGTGGCAGCGACTTGTCGACGAAGAGCTTGGAGCGGACTTCGGCAGGCGGATAGATGTTCGGGTTGTCGCGGATGCCGGCGTCGACCTCTGCCGTCGCCGCCGCATTGGCGTTGGCGTAGAAGACATGGTTGCTGATCGCGGCGACCGTTTTCGGCTCAAGAATGTAGTCGATGAAGGCGAGCGCCTGTTGCGGATCCGGCGCGTCGGCCGGGATCGCCATCGTGTCGAAGGAGATGATCGTGCCTTCCTTCGGGATCGAATAGTCGACCGCAACGCCGGTCTCCGCCTCTTCGGCCCGGGCAGCGGCAATGCCGGCGTCGCCACTCCACATCAGCGCCAGGCACAGTTGGCCCGATGCCATGTCGGCGACGAGCTGGCCGCTCTGCATATGGCGGATGTAGGGACGAAGCTTGAGCAAGAGCTCCTTCGCCTTGTCGAGGTCATCCGGTTTGGTCGAATAGGGATCGAGGCCGAGATAGTTGAGCGCGATCGGGATGACCTCGTTCGGGGCGTCGACGATGCCGATGCCGCAGTCCTGGAATTTTGCCGCGACCTCGGGCTTGAAGAACATGTCGAGGCTGTTGGTGGGCGCATCGGGCAGGCGCTCGGCGACGAGCTTGGCGTTATAGGCGACCCCCGTCGTCAGCCACATATAGGGCACGAGGTATTTGTTCTCGGGGTCGTGCTCGGCGACAAGCTTGAGGAGGTCCTTGTCGAGATTGCCGTAGTTCTTGAGCGCCGTGACGTCGATCGGCTTCAGCGCGCCGGACTGGATGAGACGCTCGCCGACCGTGGCGCTCGGGAAGGCGACGTCGAAGCCGCTGCCGCCAGCAAGCAGCCGGGTCTCGAGCACTTCGAGGGAATCGTAAAAGTCGACCCGCGTTTCGACGCCGGTCTTCGCCTGGAAGTTCGAAACGGTGTCTTCGGCGAAGTAGTCGGAGAAATTGTAGATGAACAGCTTGTCCTGCGCGTGGGCCGCCGTTGAGGCCGCAAGGGCGACGAGCGACGCCGCAAACATGGAGCGCAGGGCGGTGCGGGTTAAGTTTTGCATGGTTCCTCCCAAGGACACGGTATTTTTGTTTTCGCCAAAGTGATTGGCGGGTCCTTGGAGGACAACACTCCCTTTGGCTAGGTGCGGGAGAGGTGGCGGCGGCGTAAACGGCAATCGACGCCTGCCTTCGCTGCATCGGGCATGTTTGTTTGACCGCGATCGAAGTAACGTTCGATCGAAGGGCATTTCTCCGGTGCCAATGGCTGCTAGGGTTCCGGCGACA
This sequence comes from Ensifer sp. ZNC0028, assembly GCF_000799055.1. Taxonomy (NCBI): domain Bacteria; kingdom Pseudomonadati; phylum Pseudomonadota; class Alphaproteobacteria; order Hyphomicrobiales; family Rhizobiaceae; genus Ensifer; species Ensifer sp. ZNC0028. The sequence goes on along the minus strand of NZ_JTLA01000005.1, from coordinate 65,787 downwards.
GAAAGGGAGAACTTCCATGGACGAAAAATTCAACCAGCCGCTCGGCGGCAACGACATGCCCCGGTTCGGTGGCCCCGGCACGATGATGCGCCTCCCGACGGCGACGTCAGCTGAAGGCCTCGATGCGTGCTTCGTCGGCATCCCCATGGATATCGGCGCGTCCAACCGCTCCGGCACCCGCTACGGACCACGCCAGATCCGCGCGGAATCCGTGATGATCCGCCCCTACAACATGGCGACGGGTGCAGCACCCTTCGAGAGCCTGCAGGTTGCCGATATCGGTGACATCGCCATCAACACCTTCAACCTGCCGGCCAACATGGAGATCATCACCCGCGGCATCGGCGAGATCCTGAAGCACGATTGCATTCCGCTGACGCTCGGCGGCGATCACACGATCAGCTACCCGATCCTGAAGGCGGTCGCCGAAAAGCACGGGCCTGTCGCCCTCATCCATGTCGACGCACATGCGGACATCAACGACACGATGTTCGGCGAAAAGATCGCGCATGGAACGCCGTTCCGCCGCGCCTATGAGGACGGCTGCCTCAATCCCAATCTCGTCTTCCAGATCGGCCTGCGCGGCACCGGCTATGCGTCGGATGATTTCGACTGGTCGCGCGACAAGGGCTTCACGGTCGTCCCGGCCGAGGAATGCTGGCACAAGTCGCTGGTGCCGCTGATCGAAGGTATCCGCGCGAAGATCGGCAACCACAAGACCTACCTGACCTTCGACATCGACAGCCTTGATCCGGCCTATGCGCCGGGCACCGGCACGCCGGAGATCGGCGGCCTGACCATTATCCAGGCGATCGAGATCATCCGCGGCTGCCGCGGCCTCAACCTCGTCGGCGCCGATCTCGTCGAGGTCAGCCCGCCCTTCGACACGACGGGCACGACCGCGATCACCGCGGCGAACCTGCTTTACGAAATGCTCTGCGTGCTGCCGGGCGTGAAGTACAAGCGCTAGCGCCCGTCGCTGGTGGCGATAGCGCTGCTTTCGGCAGCGCTATCGATAGTTCCGCCAGCCTGCGAGGTAATAGTCGAGCAAGGCGGGGCGATCGAGCGTGTTGACCTCGACCCCGTCTGCGATCACGTCCTTCTCGAACAGGAAGTGTTTGGCGAAGTTTGCTTCGTCGAGATAGCGCGTTTCCACCTTGAGTGCCGGTCGCGCCGGATCGAGAGCGGTGTCACTCGCCAGCACGAACCCCCAATCGCCGAACGAGGGAACGTTGGCGTGGTAGGGGTAGAGATTGGCGAAGCCTGCAGCCTCCACAGTTTTGGCAATGCTCGCAAAGGCCCTTGGTGCGAAATAGGGGCTCGTCGCCTGGGTCACGAGCAGCCCACTGGGGACGAGATTGTTGCGGACCAATCGGTAGAATTGTTTGCTGTAGAGCCTGGCGAGCCCGCTGTTGTTGGGGTCCGGCAGGTCGGCGATGATGAAATCGAAGGGCGCGCGATTTTCCTGCAGGAAGCCGAAGGCGTCGCCGAGAACGACCCTGACCTTGTCCGATGCGAGCGCGTCGCCGTTGAGCGCCAGAACATGCGGGTTGCTCCGGGCGAGGTCGATCATCTCCGGGTCGAGATCGACCAGCACGACTTCGCGGACATCGGGATATTTCAAAAGCTCTCTCGCGGCGAGGCCGTCGCCGGCGCCGAGCAGAAGCACACGGCCGGCTGGCCGGGTCGACAGCGAGAGCGGAATGTGGACGAGCGCCTCGTGGTAGCGATATTCGTCGATCGATGAAAACTGAAGATTGCCGTCGAGATAGAGCCGCACGTCGTCCCGATCCTTGGTCAGGACGATGCGCTGGTAGCGCGATTGGTCGCTATGGACGATGCGATCTTCGTAGAGGCTCTGGTCCCAGCGTTCGAGGAAGTAGTGCGAGAGTGCGATTAGCGCGGCGAGCAGCACCGTCAGGACAAGCGTCAGCCGCATGAGCGGGCGCGACCTCTCGCCGATCTCGTCACCAAAGACCCGGAGCACCGCAAAGCCGATGGACATGTTGGCGAAGCCGAAGAGCAGCGACGATTGGTAGACCCCGAAGAACGGCAGCAGGAAGAAGGGGAAGGAGATGGTGGCGATCAGCGCGCCGAAATAATCAAACGAGAGGATGTTGGCGATGTTCACCTTGAGCTGGTTGTAGCGCTCCATCAGCCGGGTGAGGAACGGGATCTCCAGACCGATCAGCACGCCGATGGTGACGGTGAAGATCAGGTAGAAATGGATGAAGAAGCTCGTCCAGGCATAGGCAAAGTAGAGAACCGGAATGCTCACGCCGCCAAGGAAGGCGAGTGCCAGTTCGATCTGGACGAAGCGGACCAGCAGATCCCGCTCGATATACTTCGACAGATAGGTCCCGACCCCCATCGAAGCCATGTAGATGCCGATGGTCAGCGAGAAGAACTTCACGCTGTCGCCGAGGAAATAGGAGGCCGTGGTGGCGATCAACAATTCGTAGATGATCGAGCACAGCCCGGAGATGAAGGCGCAGAAGACGAGCGTGAGCGAGCGCCTGGAGCTGCCTGTCGATCGTTCATCGGGCGCATTGTCCGGGATCTCGGTCACTTACCGCTTTCCGGACCGCCGCCCAGCCGGTTGGTCCCGTCGAGGCTGCCGGCGCGATTGCTTGGCTCGTGGTAGGTTTCAGGGCCGCCCCAGTACCAGCGCGATGAGCCGGAACTAGAACCGCCGTGGCCGGAATAGCCATAGCCGTCGAGCGCGAAATAGAAGAGGGCGATGTAGATCGTGCCCAGGATCGTCGCCGTGACATATACCACGCGTCTGGTCTCGTTCGTCATGAGCGGAACCTCTTTGCCAGCCGAATAATCGTCCGGTTGACGATTTCGTTGACCAGGAGACCGATCGAGAGCGTGAGGACGCCGAAGATCAGGTGTGGGATGCTGCTGCCATAGCTTCGGCTGATAGCCACCCTGATGACGTTCGCGCGGACGGGGCCCTGTGCCTTGACGTTCAGGTAGTATGCGCCCGGCTGCGGAATTGTGAGCTTCATTTCATAGATTTCGTCGGCCTCTTCCCAAGGGCCATCGCTGTCGGCTCCGATTTCATGCCAAAGCTCCTGGCCGAAGGACAGCATGTAGTCCTTTTCGGCATCGAGCAGTTCCACTTCGACGAAAGACCACCTGTTCACCTGGACATCGGCCGTCACTTGAACCCGGAAGACCTGGTTGGCGCGCGTGACCATGAAGGGGCCGATCAGCTCATAATTCTGCGTCGGCACGCGTTCGCCCGCTTCGTCCGCTTCGACCGCCGCCGGCGAACTCGCCGCCATCCTCGCCGGGCCGGTGAAGATCTTTTGCGATTCCCAGCTGAAGACCCAGGCGGTGAACAGGCTCAATAGGCCGAAGCATATGTAAACCGATGCGATCCGGCCGTAATCGAGCCCGGCCGCGATGGTCGGCCCGCTGCCGGTGGTTTGCTTGCGATACGCATCTGCCACGCTTGCGCCCGCCTACAACAGAAATGCGAGAACGGTGGCGAACGCGATGGCGCTGGACGCCTCGAGGATCCCGGCGCCGATGTTGCCATCGTCGCGGATTTCCCGCGCCAGCGACTGGCCAGGGATGATCGACCGGTCGATCGCCACGCGGATGACCGGCAGGAAGATGAAGGCGATCAGGTTCGCGGTCGCGAATTGCAGCAGGTCACTCTTCCAGTCGCTGAAGTTGCCGGCCGAAGCGTTCATCACGATGATCGCGAGCGCGATCGCGTGGCCGCAAAAGGCGATGCCTGCTGCGGAATTCTTGCGCAGCAGTTCGTCGTGGATGTCGTAGGGCGAAAGCTTCTCGTAGACAAAGGCGAAGACGAACAGGGAAACCTGCCCGAGCACGAAGAAAACGACGGCGGACACAACGCCGCCGCCTTCGCCCGATATCGCGCCCGCCGCAATCAGGCCGGTGGCAAAGTAGACGCCGAAATGGACCGCTCCGACGCCCGTGTTCTTCTCGTGGACGAGCTGTTCGGTGTCGCTGAACTTTCGCAGGATCGCCGCATCGACGATCCAGCCGCTGAGGTTCAGCATGACAAGGCCGAGCAATGCATAGCCGCCGACGGAAAGCAGGTCCTGCGTCAGACCGTTTGAGGGGCCGACGAGTGCAGCGCAATAGATGACGGCTGTCGCGAGATAGTAGCCGCTGGTCGCGATCGCGATCGCCTGGTTGTCCTTCGAAGCCAGCTCGTGATCGATGTCATAGGGCCTGAGCATGCCCTTCAGCCATTTCGAAAGCAGGAACAGAACGAGATAGAGAAGGGCGAATGCCGGCGCCCGCGCGACATCGTCGAAAACGAAATTCCTGAAGTCCATGGAAGGCCCGTTAGATCGTAGGCTGTGAAAATGCCGGGAGAGGCTTATGCGGCTTCGCGTCGTCGTTCAAGATGCGATGCAACTCTCGGCTGAAAGAAGTGGCTCGGAACCTCTGGCGACCGCGGTGATCTTGATATCCGTCGGGTTGAAACGTCGCTTGAGCGGCGCGATGGCATCCCTTGGATCGCAGCCGCCGCACACGAAAACGTCGAGCGCGGCGTATCCGGTCTCCGGCCAGGTGTGGATGCTGATATGCGATTCCGCGAGCAAGGCGACGCCCGTCACGCCGCCCTCGCCGCCGAACTCGTGCAAGCGCACGTCGAGCAGGGTCGCGCCGCAGGCATCGGCAGCCTCCCGCAGGGCCTGGTCGATGCCGATGGCGTCATCGAGCCCGGTCGCCCCCCAGAAATCGAGCAGCAGGTGCGTTCCTGCGGGGCGGTAGCCGCTGTTGTCTTTAGCCATGCGTTGGGCCCTTCAGGCGGGGAGAGCGCTATCAAGCCGATGATTTCAGCCGCGCTGATCCCGCACTGGTCGCAGCCGGCTCCAGATCGGCGCGACGACGTTGCCCATGACGACGATGGTCGCGGCGCCGACGACGATGGCGAGCAGGGCCTGCTGCGCCGAGGTTGCGAGCCAGCCGACGAGGCCGGGAGCGACCTGAAGCGCCAGGGCGACGTGCTCGGAGATGTCGTGGATCAAATGTTCCGGACCGGCCTGGCCCATCTGCGCCATTCCGTGCACGAGGATGCTGCCGCCGACCCAGAGCATGGCGGCCGTGCCGATGGCGGCGAGCAGCTTGAGGAAGACCGGCATGCCGAGCACGAGCCCGCGGCCGAGCGGACGCAGGAGCGAGACGGGGTTCTTGGCAAGCGCGACGCCGGCGTCGTCGGCCTTCACGATCAGGGCGACCGCTCCGTAGACGGCAAGCGTGATGAGGATGCCGACGCCGGCCAGAACCGCGCCCTGCATGTAGATGCTGGCGTCGGCAACGGTCGAGAGCGTCAGCGCCATGATCTCGGCGGAGAGAATGAAGTCGGTGCGGATGGCGCCGGCAACCTTCTCGTTTTCAAGTGCTGCCGGATCGCTGGTTGCGCCGAGCACGGTTTCCTCATGCGCATGGGCGGCATGGGGGAAGAGCGCGCCATAAAGCTTCTCGGCGCCCTCGTAGCAGAGATAGATGCCACCGACCATGAGCAGCGGCGTGATCGCCCAGGGGGCGAAGTAGCCGAGCAGAAGGGCACCGGGCAGAAGGAAGAGCAGCTTGTTCTTGAGCGAGCCGTAGGCGATCCGCGCGATGATCGGCAGCTCCCGCTCCGGTGTCAGGCCGACGACATAGCGTGGCGTCACCGCCGCATCGTCGATCACCACGCCCGCGGCCTTGGTGCTGGCCTTCACCGTCTGGGCGGCGACGTCGTCGAGCGAGGCGGCAGCCATCTTGGCGATCGCGGTGATATCGTCGAGGAGGGCGATGAGACCTGTGGCCATTGATGGCTGAACCCTTTGAGAGAAATCCGAAAAAGCGGCGGTTAAGTCGCCAGTAACCACCATAGCGTGTCGAGTCAACGGCAGCCGGGGTTGCATCAATCGCGGTCTCGCATCGCGGAGGCTTCCGGCGGTCCGGCGGCCGCCATTCTGGTCTTCAAACGTGATCGCGTTGCCCGGCCTGTGCCATTGACGCACACCTCGTTTCGATTTACGACTGACGAAATACAAAATTCGTCAGTCGTAAATCGAAAGGCCAGCGATCCGGTGAGCAACGATATCGTCGTCGACCAGACACGGCAGGACAACATCACGCGCATCCTCGATGCGGCGGAGGGCCTGTTCCGGCATTTCGGCTACAGCAAGACCAACGTGGCCGACATCGCCCGCGAGCTCGGCATGTCGCCGGCAAACATCTACCGCTTCTTTGCGTCGAAGGCCGAGATCCACCAGGCGCTTTGCGCGCGGATGCTCGCCGCCAGCTACCAGCAGGCGCAGGAAATCTGCCAATTGCCGCTCACCGCCAGCGAGCGCCTGCGCCGCTACGTCCATGCCCAGCACCGCATGACGGTGGAACTCATGCTCGACGATACCAAGGTGCACGAGATGGTGATCGTTGCCATCGAGCGTGAATGGCACGTCATCGACAAGCATATCGACCGGATCGACGCGCTGCTCGCCGACGTCATCCGCGAAGGGATTGCCGCGGGCGAGTTCCGCGACCAGGACGCCGATGCCGCGTCCCGCTGTTTCGGGGCTGCGACTGTCACGCTCTGTCACCCGCAAATGGTCGCCCAGTGTCTGAGCAAATCGAACCGTGCAAGCCCCGAAGAGCTGGTCGAGTTCGCGATTAACGCATTGAAAGTTTAGCAGAAATATTTACGGCGCGGCTTCTGCCTGCGCCAGCCTGTTTTGGGAGTGCGAACATGTTTAAGCCCTTAGAATTTCGCCGCCGTATTTCATTCTTTGCCACTGCTGCACTCCTTACGACGCTCACGGCGACCCTTGCCGGCTGCTCGCAGGAAAAGACCGAAGCCACTGCGGTCGTGCGCCCGGTCAAGGTCGTCGAGATCGCCGAGGCCGACACGGCCCGCCAGCTCAGCTATTCCGGCTCCGTGCGGGCGCGGACCGAAATGAACCTCGGCTTCCGCGTCAGCGGCAAGATCGTCGAGCGGGTCGTCAATGTCGGCGACCGGGTCAAGGTCGGCGATCTGCTCGCCCGTATCGACGCTACCGACTACGAGCTCGCCGTGCGCAGTGCCTCGGCCAATCTGGAAGCGGCCGAGCGCCAGGTCGAGACGGTCAAGCTGGTGCGCGACCGCGCCGAGCAGCTGCTCGCCCGGAAGTTTGCCTCGCAGGCCCAGTTCGATCAGTCGGTGCTGAGCTACAACCAGGCCGTGGCGACGCGCGACGCCGCGAAGTCGGCGCTGTCGCAGGCGGAAAACCAGGTGACCTATACGAACCTTGTCTCCGACCGGCCGGGCATCGTCACCACGATCAATGCCGATGTCGGCCAGGTCGTCGGCTCGGGCACGCCTGTCGCCACCGTCGCCGTCGAGGGCGAAAAGGAAGTGCAGGTCGCCGTGCCCGAGACGGAGATCGCCAACTTCAAGACCGGTCTTCCGGTGAAGGTCGGGCTCTGGTCCGACACCGACCTGTCGCTGGATGGCACGGTGCGCGAGGTGGCGGGTAGCGCCGACCAGCAGTCGCGGACCTTTTCCGTGCGGGTGAGCCTGCCGAACGATCCGCGGGTGCTGCTCGGCATGACCGCCACCGTCGAGGCTTCGGCCGGCAGCGGCAAGCCTTATGTCTCGGTTCCCTTGAGCGCGCTTGCCCAGAAGGACGGCTACACCATCGTCTGGGTTGTAGATCGCGGTACGGAAACCGTCCGTAGCCGCCCCGTCACGCTTTCCGACTTCACCACCGACGGCGTGCGCGTCACCGACGGCCTTGCGGTCGGCGACCTTGTCGTTGCCGCCGGGACGCAGTTCATGGCCGACGATCTCAAGGTGACGATCTCGAACGCGACAATGCAGCACTCCGCTTCGGCCCAGGCCGAAGTCCCACTCCTGCGCTGACACCCGAAAACCGCGGAACCGAGCCGATGACCACCTCCTCTTCCGACGAAAAGCGGCCCTTCAACCTTTCCCGCTGGGCGATCGCGCATCCAAGCATGGCGCGTTTCCTGTTCGGCCTCATCATCCTTGCCGGCGTCTTCGGCCTGATGCGCATGGGGCAGAAGGAAGACCCGGACTTCACCTTCCGCGTCATGGTCGTGCAGGCCTTCTGGCCGGGCGCCTCGATCGAGGAGATGCAGGACCAGGTCGTCAACAAGATCGAGCGCAAGCTGCAGGAAACGCCGCATCTCGATTTCGTGCGCTCCTATACGCGTGCCGGCAGCGCGATCATCACGTTGCAGGTCGAAGGCGATACCAACGCGCAGCAGGTGGCGGACGCCTTCTATCAGGTCCGCAAGAAGGTCGGCGACATCTCCAACGAGCTGCCCGAAGGCTTGCTCGGTCCCTATTTCAACGACGAGTTCGGCGACACCTTCATCACGCTGCATTCGCTGAGCGGCGAAGGTTACAGCTATCCGGAGCTGAAGAAGTTCGCCATCCAGGCGCGTGACATGCTTTTGACGACGCCCGGCGTCGAGAAGGCCGTCATCATCGGCGACCAGCCGGAGAAGATCTATATCGACGTCTCGTCCAATGCGCTGGCCGAGCGCGGGCTGACGCTCAACGATCTGCGCAGCACGATTGCCGGCCAGAACAACATCGATCCGGCGGGTGCGGTCGATACCGGCACGCGCTCGGTGCGCATCTCGGTCGAGGGTAGTCTCGACAAGGTGGAGGACTTGAAGAACCTGAGGCTTCGCGCCGGCGGCCAGATCACCCGGCTTGGTGACATCGCCACGGTCAGCTCCGGTCTCGAGGATCCCTATTCGCGCAAGTTCCGCTTCAACGGCCAAGACAGCGTGCAGATCGGCGTCGTCATGGCCAAGGGCTTCAAGGTGACCGACGTCGGTAACGCGGTGGAGGCGACCTATGAGCGCTTCGAGGCGTCGCTGCCCTACGGCGTCAAGGTCGACCAGGTCTCCAACCAACCCGAAGTGGTCAAGGAAGCCGTCGGTGAATTCATGAAGGCGCTCGGCGAGGCGCTGGCGATCGTGCTGGTCGTGTCGTTCCTGTCGATCGGCTGGCGTTCGGGCCTGGTGATCGCGATCACCATCCCGCTGGTTCTGGCCGCGACCTTCGCCATCATGTACGAGCTCGGCATCGACCTGCAGCGCATCTCGCTCGGCGCCTTGATCATTGCGCTTGGGCTTCTGGTCGACGACGCCATGATCGTGGTCGAGATGATGGAGCGCAAACTCGAAGAGGGCTTGGTGAAGGTCGAAGCTGCGAGCTTCGCCTATACCTCCACCGCCTTCCCGATGCTGACGGGCACGCTGATCACCACGGCCGGCTTCATTCCCGTCGGCTTTGCCGCCTCGACCGCCGGGGAATATGTGCGCTCGCTGTTCTACGTGGTCGGCATCGCGCTCGTCGTTTCCTGGTTTGTCGCCGTCTATTTCACCCCCTGGCTCGGCAACATGCTCCTGAAGCAGCGCAGCCACGCCGGCAACCATCACGACGTCTTCGACACGCGTTTCTATCGCCATCTTCGTACGACGGTGACGTGGGCCGTGCGCCATCGCATCATCGTGCTGTCAACGACGCTCGTCATCTTCTTCGTCAGCCTCTGGGCCTTCCAGTTCATTCCGAAGAACTTCTTCCCGCAGTCGTCACGGCCGGAAATCCTCGTCGACCTCTGGCTGCCCGAAGGCACCAGCATCAAGGAAGTCGAGAAACAGGCCAAGGCACTCGAAGCCCGCATGATGGACGACGAGGACAAGCGCTTCATCGCCACCTATATCGGCGAGGGTGCGCCGCGCTTCTTCCTGCCGCTCGACCAGCAGCTTCGCAATCCGAACTTCGCCCAGCTTCTCGTGATGGCCAAGGACGAGCCGGCGCGCGAACGGCTGATCGCCAAGATGCGCGGAATTCTAGCCGCCGATTTCCCGTCGATCCGCGCCAAGGTCGATCGCCTTTTCCTGGGGCCCCCGACCGGCTGGCCGGTGCAGATGCGCATCATGGGACCGGATCGGGAAGAGGTGAGGCGGATCGCCGACCGGGTGAAGGCGAAATTCCACGAGAACCCGCTTCTCGGTGCCGTGCATGACGACTGGCTGGAGCCGGTGCCGGGCATGAAACTGGTGATCGACCAGGACCGCGCCCGCGCGCTCGGCGTCACCTCGCAGCGCATCCGCCAGATGTTGCAGGCGAGCGTCACCGGTGCGCCGCTCGACAATTTCCGCGACGGCGAGGAGACGGTGGCGATCGTCGCCCGCGAGCCGGCGGACAGCCGCAAGCTGTTGAGCTCGGTCGACTCCATCTACATCCCGACCGACTTCGGTGGCTTCGTACCGCTCTCGCAGGTGGCCAAGGTCGTGCCGGTACTCGAACAGGGCATCGAATGGCGGCGCGACCGGCTGCCGACGATCTCGGTGCGCGGCACGCTGCCGGATGGCGTGCAGCCGAACGACGTGGCGATGAAGATGTTCGGCGAGATGCAGCCGCTGCGCGACAGCCTGCCTGCCGGCTACTCGATCGCAATCCAGGGCGGCGCCGAGGATTCGGCCGAAAGCCAGGCCTCGATTGCCGCCAAGGCGCCGATCATGCTCGGCGTCATCGTCATCCTGTTGATGATCCAGTTGCAGCATTTCGGCAAGGCAATGCTGGTTCTCGCGACCGGTCCGCTCGGCATCATCGGTGCGGCGGCTGCCCTTCTGATCAGCGGCGCGCCCTTCGGCTTCGTCGCGATCCTCGGGGTCATCGCGCTGCTCGGCATCATCATGCGCAACTCGATCATCCTCGTCGACCAGATCGACCAGGATATCGCGGCGGGCATGGACCGTGCCGAGGCGATCGTCGGGTCCGCCGTGCGGCGCTTCCGGCCGATCACGCTCACGGCGCTGACGGCGGTGCTGGCGCTGATCCCGATCTCGCGCGGTGTCTTCTGGGGACCGCTCGCCTACGCCATGATGGGCGGCATTCTGGTTGCGACCGTGCTGACGATCCTGGTTCTTCCGGCCGGCTATGCGCTCTTCTTCGGGCGCGAACCGAAGAAGGGTTCGGCCGAGCCTGAGACGGCGGAAAGCATCGAGGCCGAGGACGCAAAGACCGTAGCCTATCCCGCAGCCGTGGCGGCGGAGTAGGGCCACGGCTCCGTTCAGGGATGGTAGAACGGGCGGCGGGCAAGCCGTCCGACGTCAGCCGGTGATGTACATCGCCTGGCCCTGGGCGAGGCACTGGAACAGCTCATAGCCCATCCAGATATAGCCGCGGCGCCCGTTCCATTCGCAGCCCCAATTCTCACCGAAGCTGTTCTGGATGAGCACGGCCTGCTGCTCGTCGTCATAGCCGATGATCAGCATGCAATGGCCGGTGTTCGGCAGTTTTTCGAGGGGACCGGTCAGCACGCCGGGCCCTTCATAATCCATGAAGCCCTTGTTCAGTGACGTGCCGTAGCAGAGCGCGCCGCCCGCGACGATGACGGCCTTGATCGCGTCGAGATCGCTGGTCTCGACCGTCGCCCAGCCGGGGATCTGGAAGCTGGCATCGGCAAGGGCGTTGGGATCGTAGCGCGACCAGAGCTCGGGACAATTCGGGAAATAGGGCGCCGTCTTCCAGTTCGGGGTGCCGCCCTGCGTAAGCAGATTGAAATAGGAGGCCAGCTGTGATCCCGCGCAGCCCGTCTTCCCGTAGCTCTTCATCACTTCGATGTAGATATGGGCCGGACTTGCCTGCCGCACGGGTTGCAACGGCGCCTCGCCGGTCGAAACGGCCGCCCAATAGGTGGCAAGCCCGTAGGTCGTGGCTCAGGCGGCGCAACTGCCGGGACTGCCGACATGGCTCGGTGTGCCCTGCGCCTTGGGCGGCGGCAGATAAAGCGCGTTGACGCTTGCCGCGCTCGGCAGCGATGCCGGTATCGGCGGCCGGAGCAGCGGGCCGTCTTCCTTGATCGTGGGATCATAGCCGAAGTTGAGAATTGCTTCCTGTACGGTCATCGGGATCTCCTGCCGACAGCTTGGGTTGGGTGGGTGGAAGTCACGGATGCATGCGCCGCGCGCCGCCGATATGTCCGGTGAGACGACAGCCGAAAGCGGCGCCCTCGTTTCCCGAGGGGGCAGTCGAAATCTCCCCGGCGACCGCGGTGCGTGTGTCAAGGTGACACACGTATAGGTTTATATTATCAGGATTATGCACGCTGAAAATCCTGGGTTTCGAAGGGTTTTTTATCATTCCATCGTTGCGCATAATGAAATGTGCGTTTCATTATTGACATTTAATGGATCATGCATTCCGTTTAGCGTTCATAAGTCGTCTGGTCCCCTGGGAGGTTTCGAATGAGGAAGTTGCTGTTTGCCGCCATGTCGGTTCTGCTGGCTGGCACCGCCCACGCCGAGAACATCGGCATCACCGTTGCCCGTTCCGACAGCGCTTTCCTGACCATCCTGCGTCAGGGCATGGAAGACCGGGCGGCCAAGCTCGATGGCGTGTCGGTCCAGGTCGAGGACGCCCAGAACGATCCGAGCAAGCAGCTGGACCAGGTGCAGAACTTCATTTCCTCCGGCGTCGATGCGATCGTCGTGGTCGCCGTCGATGGTGACGGCACTCCGGCGCTGACAAAGATGGCGAGTGCTGCCGGCATTCCGATCGTCTATGCCAACCATCCGCCGGCCGATGTCGATGCGCTTCCCGAAACGGCGGCCTTTGTCGGATCGAACGAGGTGGACTCGGGCACGCTGGAAACGAAGGAAGTGTGCCGGCTGCTTGGCGGCAAGGGTGCCGTCTACGTGCTGATGGGCCCGCTCAACAACCATTCGTCGCTGACCCGCACGAAGGATATCCACGACGTCATAGCCACCGACGGCTGCAAGGGCATGAGTGTGATCGAGGAGCAGAGCGCCAACTGGGATCGCCTCGAGGCCAGCAACATCATGACCAACTGGCTCTCGACCGGACGGGAATTCGATGCCGTCATCGCCAACAATGACGAGATGGCGATCGGCGCGATCCAGGCGATGAAGGCGGCAGGCACCGACATGTCGAAGGTGGTGGTCGGCGGCATCGATGCGACGCCGGACGGGCTTGCCGCCATGGCCGCGGGCGATCTCGACGTCACCGTCTTCCAGAACGCAATCGCGCAGGGCGCAACCGCGATGGATGCCGCCGTGGCCCTGGCGCGGGAGGAAAAGACGGAACGGCAGATCTGGGTTCCGTTCGAACTGGTAACGCCCGAGAACATGAAGGACTACGCCAAGGCGAACCAATAGCCTTTCGCGTCAAACAATCACTGGTAGATCCCGGTTTTAAGCGATAGAGAAGCCGGCAGGCCGCTCGTTACGGGCCCGCCGGCTTTTCTCGTGTCCAACAGATGTCTTCTGATCGTTCCGCCCAGTACCCTTCCCAACCGATTGCCGACATGCAGATCGCAATCGCGGCCTTCGTGGCGGGGGCCGGATGGCTGTTTTCGATCCATGCGCTAGCCGAGCTGCCGCCGCTGCTCTTCCTCGGCAGCCGCTTCGTCATCGCCGGCCTGCTGATCGGTCTCCTGGCGCGGTTCGCGACCTTTGCCGAACTCGGCAGGGCGGTGCGGCTGCTTCCCGGCGCGCTCGCCTTTGCCGTCGCCATGATGGCCTGGATCTTCGGCCTGAAACAGACGACAAACCCTGGCGTTGCCGCCTTCATCTCCTCGACCGGCAACCTGCTGGTACCGGTTTTCGGCTTGCTGTTCTTCGGCTGGCCGGTCGGTCGAGCGCTCTGGATCTCGATCGCCGTCGCGCTTGCCGGGATGGGCCTGCTGTTTCTTGGCCCCGGCGCCCGCGTCGAGGCGGCTCACCTCTATTTTGTCGTCTCGGCCCTGCTTTGGGCGGCGAGCATCGCGCTGGTCAAACGCAATTCCGCCGAGGTCGGCGCGGTGGCCGTAGCCGCAATCCAGCTGGTGGTCGCAGGGGTGCTCATCCTCGCCGTTTCGCTGCTCGTCGAACAGATGCCCGCGGCAGTCCCTTCGATCGAGACCTGGGGCTGGTTCCTGGCAAGCATCCTGGTCTCGACCTGCCTGCGTTTCGTCCTGCAGTTTCGCGGCCAGCAGCTGATCTCGGCGGCGCGGGCATCGGTGATCATGTGCTGCGAACCGGTATGGGTTCTCGTCTTCGCGCTGGCGTTTCTCGGGACGCCCTTGGGCCTTTCCCAGATCCTGGGCTGCGTGGTCATCTTCCTCGCCATGATCTGTCAGGTTGCTTTGCCGTCCAGATCGGCCGCCTGAAGACCACTCTCACATTAACCCGAAGCATTTGCGCGGCATGATCGTTCCGGATCGAGAAGTCGCCCTGTTGTGTCAGGGGGCGCTGATCGTTCTCAACTGGTTAACCGAATGCCAAAAGCACCAATTTCTAAGGGTTGCCCTCCGCGCCTTTGCGCACAATCTTGCTTACGCGACCGGAGCCGCAGTTGCGCGCGAGATTGACGCGCCAATGTCTGCCGCCCTGGCATTTCGAGAGTGGGAACAGCAGGCATGCTCCTGAACCATCGCATCACACGCATAACCGTCGGCGTCCTGCTGCTCACGCTTGCAATCGCCGTGCTCCTGCCTGGCCTCACGGGCTTTACCAGCCTCGACGGCACTGTAAATGCACGCTTTGCGGTCATCAATGCGCCGATTGACGGGGAAATTGGACAGGCGCCGCCACGGATCGGCACGCCCGTTGCCGAAGACGAGACACTTCTGACCATCCGCAACGAACGCGTCAATCGGGCGATCCTTGCTTCCCTGCAGGCGGAAGGAAAGACGGCTGCCGATCGCGTCTCGGCGCTGGAGCGTGAACGGGACGAACTCGTCGCCTTGCGCAACCAGCTTGCCCATCGGCTCGAGAAATTCAAGAACGCCACCATTGCCAGTCTGGAACGAGAACTTCGCATCCTGCAGAAGCGGGTGGAGGTGTCGCGTGCCCAGGACGTCGTTGCACGGGTAGACCTCGACAGACGGCAGGAGCTGGAATCCAAGGGGATCTTCACCCGCAAGATGGTCGAGGCGGCAACCGCCGCCGGCGCGGCCACAGGCGGCGAGGTCGAGATCAGCAATTTGTCGCTCGATCTTCTCGAACAACGGCTGATGGCCCTGCGGGAGGGGATATTCATCGTTGGCGATGGTCAAAACGACGTGCCCTATTCGCGTCAGCGTCAGGACGAGGTGATCGTTCGCATAAACGACATCAACACCCGCATCGTCGAAAACCGCACGCGCGCCGACCAGACCGAACGACAACTGGAGGAAGAGGAGAAGCGCGTTCGCAGTCTCGAACTGGCAGAAATCGCGTCGCCGTTCAGCGGCGTGGTGTGGACCCGCAACGTCGTCAACGGCTCCAATGTCATCCTGAACAACGAACTGCTGCGTATCCTCGACTGCCGCGAACTGTTCGTCGATATTCTCGTTCCCGAAGTCGATTACGACGAGATCTATCCGGGCCGCGAAGCGGAAGTCCGGCTTCTCGGCCGCAGCGAAGTCTTCATAGGAAAGGTGCAGGCCGTCAAAGGCTCATCCGCAGTCGTCGAGAAAGACAATCTCGCCGCCAAGGAGCCGGAGGCCGAGGAGCGCGATGCGAGAATCCGCGTTCAACTCCTCCCCTCTGCTCTCAATACCGATTTCGGCAATTTTTGCCAGGTGGGGCGGTCCGCCCAGGTCCGCATCTCCCGGCACAATCTGCAACTGACACAGTGGATCAAAGGGCTGTGGTTCAACCTCTTCTAGCGCTCGCGCCCACATTACTGGTGATCGCCTTCTTCCTGCTTGGGCCATCGAACTGGTCTCGGCACCAAAGCTGGGCGCGCACCATCACCTGCGCGGTCGTCGGGGCGGTCGCATTGCGCTACATGGTCTGGCGCCTCTTCGAAACTGTCCTTCCCTATCCCGCCGATGGCGCCAACGTCTGGTGGGTTTGGATCGTCTTCATCATCGAGCTCCTTGCCTTCACGGAGGTCGTTCTCTTCCTCATTCTGATGAGCCGATACGTCGATCGAAGTTCTGAGGCGGACCGCTTGGGAAAGACGTTCTTCGCGCGCGAGGCGGAGGATCTGCCGACGGTCGATGTATTCATCCCGACCTACAACGAGCCACTCGATGTTCTGGAGCGCACGATTGTCGGAGCCTTGGCGCTCGACTATCCGAAGGACAAGTTCAAGGTCTATGTCCTCGACGACGGCCGGCGTGATTGGCTGAAGACCTTCTGCGCAGAGCGGGGCGCGGTCCACCTGACGCGGACGGACAATGCGCACGCGAAAGCCGGGAACATGAACAACGGGCTGCGGGCGAGTTCGGGCGATTTCATCGCCATCTTCGACGCTGACTTTGTTCCCTATCGCCATTTTCTCAAGCGCACCTTGCCGTTCTTTTCGGACGAGGGGATCGGGATCGTCCAGACCCCGCAGCACTTCTTCAACGTCGATCCGGTCCAATCCAATCTGGGTCTGGAGAACATCTGGCCGGACGAACAGCGCCTGTTCTTCGACGAGATCGCGCCCAGCCGCGACGTCTGGGATGTCAGCTTCTGCTGCGGTTCTTGCTCGATCGCCCGCCGCAAGGCCGTCGATGCGATCGGAGGCTTCCCGACGGAGTCGATCACCGAAGACCTATTGACGACGCTGTCGATGCTCAACAAGGGCTACAAGACCCGCTACCTGAACGAACGGCTGTCGATGGGATTGGCGGCCGAGAACCTGACGGGCTATTTCGTTCAGCGGGAACGCTGGTGCCAGGGCGGCATTCAGACGCTTTATCTCCACAACGGTCCGTTGCGTGGACCGGGCCTGTCGTTGTTCCAGCGGATCATGTTTCTCCCCATGTCCTGGCTGGTGCAATACGTGGTGCGCCTGATCGTCCTGCTCGTGCCGATCGCCTATCTCTGGTTCGGCGCCTTGCCGCTGCACTTCACGGGCGTTGCCGACTATGTCTCAAATCAGCTTCCGGTGCTCGCGGCCTATTTCCTCCTGATGCTCTGGATCACGCCGACACGTTATCTGCCCGTGGTCTCCAGCGCGGTCGGGACCTTCGCGACGTTCCGCATGCTGCCGACGGTTCTCTCCAGCCTCGTGCGGCCCTTCGGCAAGCCGTTCAAGGTAACCCCGAAAGGCACCGGCAACGAGGCGAACAGCTTCGACGCCTACACGTTTACCTGGATTGCCGCTTTCATCGCCGTCACGGCGCTCGGACTTCTGATCAACCTTGTGCCGGAAACGGCGCAGGTCCAAGGGGCGTTCTCGGCGATCGGAGCCGTCTGGTCGGGGATCAACATCGTCGTCCTCGTCATCGCGTCGCTGATCTGTTTCGAAAAGCCGCGTCGACTTTTCCAGGCTTTCAAGCTCGACGAGCCCGCCAATGTCGACGGGACGCCGGGGCGCGTGGTCAGCCTCTCGCTCGACAAGGCGGTGGTCGCGGTTCCGCCGGAGGTGCGCTTCGAGTCTGCGCAGGTGACCCTCAGGCTCGACGGTTTCGAGCCGCTGCAGGCTGATCTGAGGCAAGTGACGCAGCGGCGCGGCGACATATCGCGTATCGGCGACAAGCGGCGCTTCTATCTTCACCTTTACTACGACCTCGACGGCAAGGAACGCGACCGGATGATCGTCAAGCTCTATACGGGGCGCTACTCGCAGGACATTCCTGATATCGACAAGGTCGCGGTTTCCGTGAACCTCTTGCTGCGTGCCTTCGGTCGCACGCGCACTGTCTCCTAGCACACGGCCGCTGCGAGCCCGGCATGGCAGCTCCGGCAGCCACCAAACTTCGCCGGTCCGCGCAGTGATTCTCGCTTTTCATGATCCGGCCTGGATGCGTCTGCGCCCAATTTGGCGGCCTGAACGAACCGCTGAACGCCGCTTTTCCGGAAGTGGTATTCCCGTTCGAAATACCACTTGGCGGTTCTGATCATAACTTTAGTCTCGGCGAAAATACCCCGATTGACAGCGCGACTTTGGCGGACTTATCGTTAAGTCAAATTACTTGACTTAATAGTTCGATCAACGAAGCCTGAGGGGGAATTCGTCATGACGGCAGTCGAGGAAATGCGGCCTTTGCGCAATGCGTCGGGGGTCGGGAGGAGCGGTACGGCATGGCGTTTTGGGACGCTCGCGACCGTGCTGATGATGATCGGCGCCGCAGAGGCGCGCGCTGAATCCGTGCTCACCATGCATATCGAAGAGCAGACGAGCTGGGTGCAGAATTTCAACCCGTTCGACCTCGGCGGGCGCCGCCAGAGCACCATGGATTTCGTCTACGAGCCGCTGGTGATCTTCAACGATTACGACGGCGGCAAGCCGGTCTTTCGGTTGGCGACGGCCTACAAGTTTGCCGACGATTTGAAGTCGATCACCTATACGCTGCGCGACGGCGTGAAGTGGTCGGATGGCAAGCCGCTGACCTCGGCCGACATGAAATTCACGCTCGAGATGATGCTCAAGAACCCGGCCGTCGATACCGTCGGCGTCGGTGAGACCGTCGCTTCCGTAGAGGCGCCGTCGCCGACCGAGGTGAAGATCAATCTCAAGGACGTGGACACGCATTTTCCGGAGTCGCTTGCCGATTTCCCGGTTGTACCCGAGCACATCTGGAAGGATGTGAAGGATCCGCTGGCCTTCAAGAACGAGACGCCCGTCGGCTCCGGCCCAATGACCGAGATCCGCCGCTTCACGCCGCAGGTCTACGAGCAGTGCCGCAACCCCAACTATTGGGACGCGGCGACGCTGAAGGTCGATTGCCTGAAGCTGCCGCAGATCTCCGGCAACGACCAGATGCTGGCGCTCCTGCCGGAGGGCTCGATCGACTGGTTCGGCTCCTTCCTGCCGCAGATCGACAAGACCTATGTCGGCCTCGATGCCGAGCACAACGGCTACTGGCAGCCGCCGGCCGAAACCGTTGCCTTCCAGATGAACTTCAAGTCGTCGAACCCCGGCAATGCCGAGGCCTTCAACGACATGACCTTCCGTCGCGCCTTCAGCCTTGCCATGGACCGCACCGCGATGGTCGATATCGCCGGGTTCGGCTACCCGGTCGTCAACACCCATGCGAGCGGCCTGCCGCCGCGCTTCGACAGCTGGCGCAACAAGGCCGCCGAGGGCGCGCAGGACGAGTGGCTCGCCTATGACATCGACAAGGCCAACAAGCTGCTCGACGATGCCGGCTACAAGAAGGACGGCGAAGGCTTCCGCACCACGCCGAGCGGCAAGCCCATCGCCTTCCCGATCATCGTGCCGAACGGCTGGACCGACTGGATCGACGCGGTGCAGATCGCGGCCGAGGGCCTGCGCAAGATCGGCGTCAACGCTTCCGTTGCCACGCCCGAATACGAGCAGTGGCAGAAACAGATCCTCGACGGCAGTTTCGAGGCGGTGATGAATTCGCGCGCCGACGGGCCGACGCCTTTCCGCGGCTACTTCCAGTCGCTGTCGACCGGCTTCGGCGGGCGTATCACCAGCGCGCCCTCGCGCTATTCCAACCCGGACCTCGACAAGGTTTTCGACGATTACCGCCGCGCCGCGACGGACGAGGAGCGCAAGAAGCTGTTCGACCAGGTGCAGGTGATCGTCGCCGACAATCTGCCCGTCGTCCCCGTCTTCAACGGTCCGACCTGGTACCAGTTTTCGACCAAGCGCTTCACTGGCTGGGTGACGAAGGACGAGCCGGTCATGAACCCCGAGGATCACGACAACAACCGGATGCGGCTGGTGCATCTGCTTCGCCTGAAGCCCGTACAATAAGCGAAAGCGGGTTCCAGCGATGCGACTTTCCCGTCGACGGCTTACCGTCTACTGCGTGGCGTTCCTCTTCGCGATCGTCATGAATTTCGCGGTTCCCCGGCTGATGCCGGGGTCTCCCGTCGACAGCATGATCGCCCAACTCGGACCGCGGGCAACGCCCGCGGCCGTCGAGGCGATCAAGGCGCGCTTCGGTGCGATCGAGCAACCGATCTGGCAGCAGTTCGCCGACTATGTCGTCGGGCTCGCCCATTTCGATCTCGGCGTCTCGGTCAAATATTATCCGCAAACCGTGCTCGAAGTGCTCGGCCGGTCGGCCGGGTGGACGGCATTCCTCGTGGTGACCGCCATCGTCTTCTCGCTTTGCGTCGGCGTGCTGCTCGGCGCGATTGCCGCCTGGCGTCGTGGTGGACGTTTCGACAGTTTCGTCTCGCCCTTCTCGGTGGTGATGATCGCCGTTCCGCCTGTCATCATCGCGCTCGCGACTCTCTTCACCTTCGGCGTGACGCTCCGGCTGCTGCCGGTCGGCTACGCCTATGATCCGAACCTTGATCCGGGGCTGAACTTCACCTTTTTCGGCAGCGTCTTCCTGCATGCGATCATGCCGGTGCTGACGCTCTCGCCCTATCTGATCGGCGAGTTCCAGACGACCATGCGCTCCAGCATGATCTCGGTGCTCGGCGAGGACTATGTCACCATGGGCCGGGCCAAGGGATTGTCGGAAGCGGCCGTGATGTTCGGCTATGCGGCGCGCAACGCCATGCTGCCGGTGCTGACCAATCTGGCGCTGATGCTGGGCGCCGTCTTCGGCGGCTCGATCGTCACCGAAATCGTCTTCAACTATCCGGGCCTCGGCCTGACGCTCTATACCGCGAGCGTCGCCCGCGATTATCCTGTGATCCAGGGGCAGCTTCTCTTGATGACGATCGCCACACTCGGCGCCAATCTCCTCGTCGATATCATCTACGGCGTGGTCGATCCGCGCATCAGGGAGGGCAGGGCATGAACGCGGGCGTCTCCTTGTTCTGGCGGCAGAAGAAAGCCGTCGCCGGCCTTGTCATCATCCTCACGCTCTGCCTGATGGCGCTGTTCGCTCCGGTTCTGGCGCCCGGCGATCCGAGCGAACGTGTCGGCCGTTCGCATCAGCCGCCAACCGTCGAGCATGTCTTCGGCACGACGAAGATGGGCCGTGACGTCTTCTCGCAATTTGTCTGGGGCGCCAGGCCGTCGCTTGCCGTCGGTTTCGCCACCGGACTTGCGATCACCGCGCTCGGCACCATCGTCGGCCTCGTCGCCGGTTACTTCGGCGGCCGCACCGATGCGACGCTGGACCTTGCAACCAATGCGGTCCTTGTCATCCCGAATATTCCGCTGTTGATCCTGCTCGCATCCTTTGCGGGCACGGTCGGGCCGATGGCGATCATGGCGATCATTGCGCTCACCTCCTGGCCCTGGGGTGCGCGCATGACCCGGTCGCAGACCATGGCGATCCGGCAGCGTGAATTTGTGGTGGCGGCACGCATGGTCGGCGAGCCGCACTGGCGGGTCATCTTCGTCGAGATCCTGCCCAATCTGGTGCCGCTGATCGGCATCAACATTGTCGGCAGCATCATCTATGCGATCGTTGCCCAGACGACGCTCGAATATCTCGGCTTCGGCGATCCGCTGCGCGTCACATGGGGTACCATGCTCTACAACGCCCAGAACTCATCGGCGATCATCGTCGGCGCCTGGTGGGATATTGCTGTCCCGGCCGCGGGCATTGCGCTCGTCGGCCTCGGTCTTGCGCTCATCAACTTCACCTTCGACGAGATCGCCAACCCGCAGCTTCGCTCCGGTCCAGCACTCAGCCGCTGGCTGCGGCTGACGCGACTGCGCCGCCGTGAACTGGAGGCGGCCCGATGAGCGATGCACTTCTGGAAATCCGCAACCTAAACGTCGATTATCTGCTCGACGACGGCGCGTTCCGTGCCGTCAACGACGTCTCCTTCGAGGTCCGCCGCGGCGAACTCTTCGGCCTTGCCGGCGAATCCGGCTGCG
The DNA here is from genome assembly GCF_000799055.1 of Ensifer sp. ZNC0028. Taxonomy (NCBI): domain Bacteria; kingdom Pseudomonadati; phylum Pseudomonadota; class Alphaproteobacteria; order Hyphomicrobiales; family Rhizobiaceae; genus Ensifer; species Ensifer sp. ZNC0028. Next base: position 44,090 of record NZ_JTLA01000005.1, on the reverse strand, counting down.
GTAAGAGCACGATCGCCTATGCGATCACCCGGCTGTCGAAGGCGCCCGCCTGGGTCGCCGGCGGCGAAATCCTGCTCGACGGGCAGGACCTCCTGAAGATGCCGGAAGCGGCGCTGCAGAATGTGCGCTGGCGGCGGATCGGCATGGTGTTCCAGAGCGCGATGAATTCGCTCAATCCGCTGATGCGGGTCGAGGCCCAGTTCTTCGACGTGCTGCGCCGTCACAGCGGAGCGACGCGGCCTCAGGCACGTGCGCGGGCAGAGGAGATGTTCCGGCTCGTCGGCATTCCGGTGGGTCGCCTCGACGACTATCCGCACCAGTTCAGCGGCGGCATGCGCCAGCGCATCGTCATCGCCATCTGCCTGGCGCTGAAGCCGGAGCTGATCATCATGGACGAGCCGACGACGGCGCTCGACGTGGTGGTGCAGCGGGAGATCCTGGAGCAGATCGTCGACCTGCAGCGCAGCCTCGGCTTCTCGGTGCTGTTCATCACCCATGACCTGCACCTGATGGCGCAGCTCTGCCACCGCATCGGTGTTATGTTGAAAGGGCAACTGGTCGAGGTCGGCGACACGCTGCAGATCAGCCGGACGCCGGAGCACGACTACACGCGGAAACTCTGGGGCGCGATCCCGCAACTGCCCTCATCCGTGCGCAGCCTGGGGGTCGTCGAATGAACGTCATGCCGCTAACGACGACCATGGCTGATGAAGACGACGCAATCGTGCGCCTCAAGGACATCAGGCGCAGCTTCGGTGCCGTCGAGGCCTTGCGCGGCATTTCGCTCGCCTTGAAGCCCGGCCGGGCGCTGGCGCTGGTCGGCGAGTCCGGTTGCGGCAAGACCACCTGTGCCCGCATCGTAGCAAGGCTCGATGCGCCGACATCGGGGAGGATGGCGTTTCGCGGCGCCGACGTCACCGAGGCCGGCGACCGTGCCGAGGAGAAGTTGCGTCGCCGGGCGATCCAGATGGTGTTTCAGGATCCGTTCGCCTCACTCAACCCGGTGTTCTCCATCTACCACCATCTTGCGCGGCCGCTCCTGCTGCACGGTCATGCGAAGACCGGGGCCGAAGCACGGGCGGCGGTCGCGCGCCTGCTCTCCGATGTCGGTCTTGATCCCAGTGTGACCGCGCGAAAATTTCCGCACGAACTGTCCGGTGGCCAGCGCCAACGCGTCAACATTGCCCGGGCGCTCGCCGTCGGGCCGGACGTGCTCGTCGCCGATGAACCGACGTCGATGCTCGACGTTTCGATCCGGCTCGACATCCTGGAACTGCTTGCGCGCATCAAGCGCGAGCGCAACCTCGCCATGCTCTACATCACCCACGATATCGCCACGGCCGCCCACATCGCCGAGGAGGTCGTCGTGATGTTTGCAGGCCAAATGGTCGAGTGGGGCGAGACCAGCGCCGTCATCGGCAATCCCCGCCATCCCTATACGCAACTGCTTCTTTCCGCGGTTCCCGACCCCGATCGCCCGTTCGTGCCGGGGCAGAGCGCCCGCTTCCTCGCCCATGCCGACGAGGTGCGGCGAAAGAGCCGTCCGGCCTCCGACGACGTGGAAGAAGTTACCGTGAATCACTTCGTCCGTGCCCTTGGCCAAACGCCGACGGGAGCTATGTGAACCGAGGACACGCCTTCGCCAAAAAACGCGCTGTCCCTCCGGCCGAACGCAGAGACCAATCACTCATGGAGCCATTTGATGACGTTTGCCGCCAAATCTGACTATCTTCTGGAAACGCTCTGGGTGCCCGTCGGCACCGCCGACAGGTCGGTCTATGCGCTGACGCTCACCAACAATTCGGACCGGACGATCAAGGGTTTTCGCCTCGGCGTCTCCGGCCCCGCGCGCATCGATCCTGCCGCCGAGGTCGAGGGCGGGCAGCTTCTCGTCCGGCTCTCCAACTATGCCGAGTTCGCGCCGCCGGAAGGGTTTGAGCTGAAGCCCGGCGCGACCTGGACGCTCAAGGCCCTCGGCATGAGCTTCGAGCCGCGCCACTGGACCGATGGCGCCAATGCCGCTTTCCTCGTTCTGTCCGACGGCACGAATGCGCCGGTGGCCGTGCTTGCCTCGCGAGCGCACGGCGACAATGCCGAACTGAAGCGCGGCGCCGCCGTCTATCCGGTGCCGAAGGTGGCACCGGTGCCGGTCTCGATCGTGCCCTGGCCGCAGGCTGTTGTGGTCTCCGGTCAGTTGCTGGCGCCTCCGGGCCTTGACCTGAAGGCCGAAGGCAGTGAAGCGTCAGCCGCGGCCAAGGCCTTTGCCGATCTCACGGCTAGCCTGTTTCCGGTCGAGGGCATCGTCCGGCCGGCGGCGGAAGGTGGCTTCCCGGTCGCTCTGTTCAAGGCAGCAGACCTCGGTCCTGAGGCCTATACGATCCGCTTTTCGCCCGCCGGCGTTGCCGTTTCGGGTGGTAGCGAGACGGGCATCCTCTACGGACTGATCACGCTCGGTCAGGTCCTGCGCGGGGCGCGGTCGCATCCGGGCACCTTCGTGTTTCCGACGGGCGGCGAGATCAAGGACGAGCCGGCGCTCGCCTGGCGCGGCACCCATCTCGACGTCGCCCGGCAGTTTTATAGCACCGCGGAAGTCGAGCGCTTCCTGCGGCTGATGGCCTGGAACAAGCTCAATCGTTTCCACTGGCACCTGACCGACGACGAGGCCTGGCGCATCGAGATCGACGCCTATCCGGCGCTGACCGAAATCGGCGCCTGGCGTGGCCACGGCCGCAAGATCCCGCCGCTGCTCGGCTCCGGTCCTGAACCGACCGGCGGCTATTACACCAAGGCGGCGGTCCGCCAGATCGTGGCGCTGGCAGCAAGCCTTGGCATCGAGGTGATGCCGGAAATCGACATTCCCGGACATTCCTATGCGATGCTGCAGGCGATCCCGGAGCTGCGCGACCCCGACGAGAAGGGCAGCTATCATTCGGTCCAGGGCTTCCCGGACAATTGCCTCAATCCGGCGCGCGAAGAGACCTATCGCGTGCTGGAGATCATCTTCGACGAGTTGATCGAACTCTTCCCGATGCGCGCCATCCACGTCGGTGCCGACGAGGTGCCGCTCGGCGCCTGGTCCGGTTCGCCGGAAGCACTGGCACGGCTGCGCGCGCTCGCCGGCAACGAGGTCGCCGAAACCCATGCCAAGCGGCTGAACGTCGTCACCAACACCCACGGCGCCGACGAAATCGACGGCTCGGGTGCGGCGGTGCTGCAGGGCGAGTTCCTGGCCCGCGTCCAGAAGTTCCTGGCAAGCCGCGATTGCGTCACCGGCGGCTGGCAGGAGGCTGCCCACGGCAATGTCATCGACAAGGCGAAATCGCTGCTCTTCGGCTGGCGCACGGTCGAGGCATCGGCAGCACTTGCGGAGGAAGGCTATGACATCGTCGTCTGCCCTGGCCAGGTCTATTATCTCGACATGGCCAACAGCCCGGCCTGGTCGGAGCCGGGCGGTAGCTGGGCCGGCTGGTCGGATCCGGAAAAGCTCTACACCTTCGATCCCGTGGAAGGCTGGACGGATGCCCAGAAGAAGCATCTGCTCGGCGTGCAGTGCTGCATCTGGTCCGAACCGATGACCGACCGCGCCGTCTTCGACCGGCTCGTCTTCCCCCGGCTTTCGGCGCTCGCCGAAACCGGCTGGACCAAGCCGGAGCGCAAGTCCTTCAAGCGCTTCGAGGCGTTGGTCGGGCTGATGCCGGTTCTCTACGGCTTTTATGCCGCGGAGTAGGCGCGATTGAGTTTCCAGTTTTCGTCTGGGCTTGGCCAGACGATGGATTGGATAGGTAAACGGCGGCGAGAGCCGCCGTTTGTCGTTGCGAGACAACCGGACGCATGCCAGTGGTCCGTGGGTGCGATTTGGATTTTCGTGCTTGTGCGCTAGAGCACGGCACGCAAGAGTAAGCATCGATCCGCGGCAATCCGCGGAGATATAGTAGTTTCCCGAGGCCACGTTATCGATGCGAAGACTTCCTGGACTGTCGGCGATGAAGGTCTTCGAGGTGGTCGGGCAGACCCGCAGCTTCACGCGGGCGGCTGAGCGGCTCAACCTCACGCAAAGTGCGGTCAGCCGTCAGGTCCGCAATCTCGAGGACGAGCTTGGCGAAGACCTGCTCATTCGCCGCCACCACCATCTCGAATTGACGCCGGCCGGCGCCGAATTGCTGGCGACGATCCAGGAGGCGTTTCACAGCATCGAGGTGTCGCTACGCAGCATCACCGAGAAGAGCAACCAGAACCGCTTGCGGGTCAACGTTCCGCCGACCTTTGCCAAGCGTTGGCTGCTGCCGCGTCTTGCCCGGCTGCGCGCAGCCTTGCCCGACGTCGATATCAGCCTCAGCACGGAGGCGACGGACACGCTTGCCGAGCGCGGCCTTCTCGACTGCGCCATCCGCTTCGGCGACGGCGAGTGGCCGATGCTGGATGCCAGCATCCTGATGACCGAGCGGCATGTCGTCGTCTGTGCGCCGTCGCTGCTCGAAGGCGTGAAAGTCGAGGGTCCGGCGGATCTTCAGCGCTTTACCTTCCTGCATGTATTGGCCTCACCCGACCGGCGTTATCTGACCTGGCGCCATTGGCTGGATGCGGCCGGGTTCCAGGATGTCGATACGCGCGGCGGGCTGGAGTTCGACCTGCTGGATCTTGCGATCGAAGCGGCCTGCGCGGGCCTGGGCGTCACCGTTGCCGATCGTTCGATGGTGCGGGTTCAGTTGGAAACTGGGCAGCTCGTGCAACTCTTCGATGTCGAAGTCGAGGGGCATGAGTCCTACTGGTTCGTGACGCGGCCGCAGGCCGGAACCGACAGCAAGGTCGATGCTTTCCGTGCCTGGCTGCTTACGGAAGTTTCGGCCGACCGCGCGGCCTGAGCCAAGCATTCCATTTTGGAATGCTCTCACTGAAAATTACTCGCTTGTGCCTCCGGTCCTATCGTCGCAACAGTTTCGTGACGGTCTCGGTCGGGGAGAGAGACGGGCCGTCGCTCGTTGTGCTCTCTCCCGCGCAGTCCGCTTGTCCCGCGCGCCTTTGGCGCCCGGAGCCGCGGCCAACACATCCGAGATGCCATGAGCCCCTATCGCAACTTTTCCGGCGGTCGTTTCATCGAAAGCACGTCTGCGATGACGATCGACGTCCGCAATCCGGCAACCGGCCAGGTCTTCACATCGGTGCCGGCGGCCACGGATGAGGAGGCAACAGCGGCGGTCGAGGCAGCCATGAAGGCGCAGCGCGCCTGGGCGGCACTGCCGGCCATCCAGCGCGGTGACGCGCTGCGCCGACTGGCGGCGGTACTGGAAAACCGGGCCGAGAACATCGGCGCTGCCTTGGCAAAGGAGTCGGGCAAGAGCCTCGCCGACGCGACCGCCGAGGTCATCTACGGCGCCGAACTGATGCGCTACCACGCCGAATGGGCCCGCCGCATCGAGGGCGAAGTGATCGAGAGCGACAATCCCGGTGAAACGCTGCTCTTGAAGCGCGTTCCGATCGGCGTCGTTGCCGGTCTGATCCCGTTCAACTATCCGATCTACACACTGGTGCGCAAAATCGCTCCGGCGCTGATTGCAGGCAACGCCGTTGTCGTGCGGCCGAGCAACAACACGCCGACATCCGCCTTCGTTTTTGCCGAAGCGATCGTCGAGGCCGGCCTGCCGGAAGGTCTCGTCAACATCCTCACGATGTCGCACGACGTCGCGAAAACGCTCTGCACCCATCCCGGCGTCGGCATGATCACGCTGACTGGCAGCGTTTCGGCCGGCCGCATCGTGCTCGATTACTGCAAGGAAAACATCGCCAAGCCCTCGCTCGAACTCGGCGGCAAGACGCCTGTCATCGTCGAGCCGGACGCCGATCTCGATGCTGTGGCACAGGCGATCATCGCCGCCAAGACCGCCCATTGCGGCCAGGTCTGCACCAGCGCCGAGCGGCTCTATGTCCACGAAAGCGTGCATGACACGCTGCTCGCCAGGCTGCGCGAAGGGTTTGCCGCCCGCACCTTCGGCGACCGGGCGGATGATGCGACCCGCATGGGGCCGCTTGCCAATGCCGCCGCGCAAAAGCGCGTGCACGAAATGGTCGAACAGGCGAAGGCGGAAGGCGGAACAATCGAGACCGGCGGTTACCTGCCGGAGGGCCCGGGCTACTTCTATCCGCCGACGCTGATTTCCGGCTGCCGGCAGGAGATGGAGATCGTGCGCGAGGAGGTCTTCGGTCCGGTGCTTGCGGTGATCCGCTATTCCACCTTCGAGGAAGCGCTGGCGCTGGCGAGCGATCATCAGTTCGGCCTGAGCTCGGTGCTCTTCACCGAGAACTATCGCACCGTGATGCGGGCCAGCGACGCTATCGAAGCCGGCGAGCTCTACATCAACCGCTTCCCGGCCGATCCCTATCAAGGCTTCCATGCCGGCTGGAAACGCTCGGGCCTTGGCGGCGACGACGGCAAGCATGGCATGCTGGAATTCACCCAGACGCGCCTCGTCGTACTGAAACACTGATCATTTGAAATGACGCAATTCCGGACGGGAACCGGAATTGTTCGGACATCAACATCAAGACCGGGCCGATGGCATTGCTCCCGCCATCGGTCGGGGAGGAGACGACCCTTGAGCTCAATTTCCGAAACAGACATCGCTGCGCCGTCCGTGTCGGCCCGCAGCCGTTACCTGCAACTGGCGCTGATCGTAATCGCTGCCGGTGCGATCTATCCGATCCTCTATCTGCGCCAATCCTACCAGACGACGATGCTGGAGGTGCTGAAGCTCTCGAACACCGAGCTTGGCGTCCTTTATTCCATCCTCGGCACCAGCTTCCTCGTCGGCTACCTGCCGAGCGGTTGGCTTGCCGACCGCGTCCAGCCGCGCATCCTCATTCTCATCTCCATGGTCGGCACCGGTCTGCTCGGCCTCTGGTACGCGACGCTGCCCGGCTACTCATCGCTGCTCGTCATCTACTGCGGTTTCGGCGTCACGACGGGCCTGACTTTCTGGGCGGCGACGCTGAAGCAGGTGAATCTGATCGCCGGCGCCAATGAGCAGGGCCGCTTCTTCGGCATTCTCGACGGCGGCCGTGGCCTGGTCGAGGCGCTGCTGGCGAGCGTCGCCATCGCGCTCTTCGTCTTCACGACGGAAACGCGCGGTGCCGGGCTTGCGATGGGTTTCCGTGATGTCGTGCTGCTCTATGCCGTTTTCTGCATCGTCGTCGGCATCGCCTATTTCGCCGTGTCGCAGCCCGTCGCTGTCGACAAGGGCGCACGCAAGCGCGAGGGCAACCTGCTTGCCGACATCAAGACGTTGCTCCGTATCCCCGAGGTTTGGCTCGTCGCCGCCATCATCTTCTGCGGCTATCACGTGTTCCTCGCGACCTACAGCTTCTCGGCCTATCTGCAGGAAGGCGGCTTCGGCATTTCCGCCGCCATGGCCGGTCTGATCGTCACGATCAAGCTCTGGCTGCGCCCGGTCGGCGGTATCGGCGGCGGCTTGCTCGGTGACCGCTTCGGAAAGACTGGCATCCTGCTCCTGAGCTTCATCGTCGCAGCCGCCAGCCTCGTGGCGATGATCGCCCTGCCGGGCGTCGGCTCCACGGTCCTCTTCGTCGGACTGGTGCTGCTCGTCGGCCTCATCACCTACACGATCCGCGGCCTCTATTGGGCGATCCTCGACGATTGCCAGGTGCCGGCAAACATCACCGGCCTTGCGATCGGCATCATCTCGCTCATCGGCTACGCGCCCGACACCTACCTGCCGCTGGTCAACGGATACCTGTCGGACCGCTATCCGGGCATCGCCGGCTACCAGTTCTATTTCGGCTACATCGCCGCCATCTGCGTCGTCGGCGCCATCACCACCCTGGCGCTGATGGCCCGCCTCAAGAAAAAGGGATGACCCCATGAAGATCGCGTCTCTCAAGACCTATGCCGTCGCCGTGCCGCCGCCGCATGTGGGCGGCATGTACTGGATCTTCGTGCGCCTCACGACCGCCTGCGGCATCGAGGGCATCGGCGAGATCTACGCGACCTCGTTTCACCCGAGCGCCATGTCGCCGCTGATCGAGGACGTTTTTGAGCGGCACTTGCTCGGCCATGACCCGCACCAGATCGAGCGCTTCTGGCGCTCGGCCTATTCGAGCGGCTTCACCCAGCGCCCCGACCCGACGATGATGGGTATCGTCTCGGGTCTCGAAATCGCCTGCTGGGATATCATCGGCAAGGCCGCCGGCCGGCCGGTCGCAGACCTCTTGGGCGGAACGGTGCACGAGAAGCTCCGCGCCTATACCTATCTCTATCCGAAGAATGCGGCCGGCGAGTTCGACTTCAACGATCCGGATCTCGCCGCCGAATGTGCCGTCGAAATGGTCGAGATGGGCTTCACCGCCGTCAAGTTCGACCCGGCAGGTCCCTACACCAACTATTCCGGCCATCAGCTTTCGCTTGGCGTGATGGACCGCTCGGAGGAATTCTGCCGCAAGATCCGTGACGCGGTTGGAAGCAGCGCCGATCTGCTTTTCGGCACCCACGGCCAGATGGTGCCGTCTTCGGCGATCCGGCTGGCCCGGCGTCTCGAAAAATACGACCCGCTCTGGTTCGAAGAGCCGGTTCCTCCGGGCCAGGAAGCGGCGATGGCCGAGGTGGCGCGCGCGACCTCCATTCCGATTTCGACCGGCGAACGACTGACGACGAAATACGAGTTCCAGCGCGTGCTCGAGCTGAAGGCGGCATCGATCCTGCAGATGAACGTCGCGCGCGTCGGCGGACTTCTGGAGGCGAAGAAGATCGCCGGCATGGCCGAGGCCTACTACGCCCAGATCGCGCCGCACCTTTACAACGGTCCGGTGGGGGCTGCCGCCAGCATCCAGCTTTCGGCCGCGACACCGAACTTCCTCATCCACGAGGCGATCCTCGATTTCAGTGGTTTCCACGCCGATGTGCTGAAGACCAAGCTCGTGGTCGAGGACGGCTATATCATCCCGTCGCGCGAGCCTGGCCTTGGCATCGAGCTCAACATGGATGTCGTCGAAAAGCACACGCCCTACACCGGCGAGCGCCTGCACCTGCAGATGGACAGCCGGCCGGCGGACGTGAAGGCCTTCGCGCCGGCGCGCGGATAACAGCGACGATAGGACATGCAGATGATCTACGATTACATCATCGTCGGCGCCGGGTCGGCGGGCTGCATCCTTGCGAGCCGGCTCAGCGAAAACGGTCGCCACACGGTGCTTTTGATCGAGGCCGGCGGCAACGACAATTCCTTCTGGTTCAAGATCCCGGTCGGCTATGCCCGCAGCTACTACAATCCCGCGGTCAACTGGATGTATTCGAGCGAGCCGGAGGCCGCGCTTCAGGATCGCAGCATCTACGTGCCGCGCGGCAAGGTCCAAGGCGGATCGGGCTCGATCAACGCGATGATCTATGTGCGCGGCGCGCGCGACGACTTCGACGACTGGAAGAGCGCCGGCAACACGGGCTGGGGCTACGACGACGTGCTTCCCTATTTTCGCAAGCTCGAAACCCATGCGCGCGGATCGTCCGAGTGGCATGGCGACGAAGGCCCGATCCACATCACGCCGATGCGCGGCATGACGCACCCGATCACCGACGCATTTCTGGAAAGCTGCGGATCGCTGCAACTGCCGCTGAATGAGGATTTCAACGGCGCCTCGATCGAGGGCGCCGGCGTCTACGACGTCAACACCAACAACGGCCGCCGTTCGCATTCGAGCGCGGAATATCTGAGGCCCGCCCTCAAGCGTCCCAATCTCACGATCGAGCGCTATGCCCAGGCAGAAAAGCTGGTCTTCGGCGAAGATGGACGCGTGACCGGTGTTGATGTCATCCAGAATCGGACGCGGCGGCGCTTCACGGCGGGGCGCGAGGTCATTCTGGCCGCCGGCGCGGTCGGTAGCCCGCAACTGCTGCAAGTCTCAGGCATCGGTGACGGCAAGGCGCTGTCGTCAGCGGGCGTGGAAACGCGGCGGCATCTGCCGGCGGTCGGCCAGAACCTGCAGGATCACCTCTGCGCCAGCTTCTATTATCGCGCAACGATCCCGACGCTCAATGACGAGTTCGGCAGCCTGTTCGGCCAGATGCGTCTTGGCCTGCAATATCTGTTGACCGGCAAGGGACCGTTCTCGATGAGCGTCAACCAGGCAGGCGGCTTCTTCCGCGGCCGGCCTGACGAAGAGCGGCCGAACATCCAGCTCTACTTCAACCCGCTCTCCTACCGGATCCCGAAGGACCCGAAGGCCGGGCTGAAGCCGGAGCCCTATCCCGGTTACCTGATCTGCTTCAACTCCTGCCGGCCGACCAGCCGCGGCAGCATCTCGATTGCGTCCGGCGACCCCTCGGCGAAACCGTTGATCCGACCGAACTATCTGACGACCGATCGCGACATCGACGAGGTGCTGCAGGGCAGCCGGCTCGTCCGGCGCATCGCATCTGCCTCGGCGCTCTCCTCGCTGACCGCGGAAGAAATTTCGCCGACGCCGCGCGTCGAAAGCGACGAAGCGCTGATGGACTATTTCCGCGAAAACTCGGGCTCGATCTACCACCTCTGCGGCACCTGCGCGATGGGGCCGGACCAGGCGAGTTCGGTCGTCGACAGCCGCCTGAAGGTCCACGGCGTGCCCGGCCTGCGCGTCGTCGATGCCTCGATTTTCCCCAACATCACCGCCGGCAACATCAACGCGCCGACGATGATGGTCGCGGAAAAGGGCGCCGATCTGATCCTTGCGGATGCAGCCTGACGCTTGCGCGACGCTTCCCCGTCTCGAAGGCGGGGGAAGCGGACGCGGACCGACGGGCGGCGCTCGGGCGCCGGCCGCGGTCACCTGTGATTTGCCATCGTCGATTGAGCGTGACTATACTTCCCGCACTTCATAGCCGCCCACATCAGGTGCTTGCCCCTACCCGAACGATCGTTGCCACCGCGCTCGACGCGGCGAGGCCACGGTCATTGAATTTTGGCAATGCGCCGCGAGCCTGCGAGGGAGAGACGCATGCCGAGTTCCCGCTTGAAGACCCTGTCGATTACGTTGCTCATTGCATCGAGCTTGACGCCCTGGGCGGTGCAGGCGGCCTCACCCGAGCCCGTGAAGGCGGAGCACGGCATGGTGGTCTCCGCCCAGCACCTGGCGTCCGATGTCGGTGTTGCCGTGTTGAAAAGCGGCGGCAACGCGGTGGATGCGGCCGTTGCCGTCGGCTATGCGCTGGCCGTCACCTATCCGACCGCCGGCAATATCGGCGGCGGCGGTTTCATGACGATCCGCTTCAAGGACGGCAAGACGACGTTCCTCGACTTCCGCGAACGGGCGCCGCAAGCTGCGACCAAGACCATGTATCTCGACGCCAAGGGCGACGTCGTCGATGGGCTGAGCACCGAGGGCTATCTCGCCGTCGGCGTGCCGGGGCCGGTCATGGGCTTCGAAACGGCGCGCAGTCGCTATGGCACCAAACCGCTTTCCGAATTGATCGCACCGGCGATCGCGCTTGCCAAGGACGGCTTCGTGCTGGAGCAGGGCGATATCGATTCCTTCGAGGGCGAGACGGACAGGCTCGCCAAGGACCCGGCCGCCGCCGCCATCTTCCTCAAGGACGGAAAACCGTTCGTCGCCGGCGAGAAGCTGATCCAGGCCGACCTTGCCGCTTCGCTTTCGAGCATTGCCGAGAAGGGCACCGACGCCTTCTACAAGGGCACGATTGCCGACCAGATCGTCAAGGCGAGCGCGGAGAAGGGCGGCATTCTGGCGAAAGCGGATTTCGAGCGTTACGCCGTGCGCGAACTGGAGCCGGTCAAGTGCAACTACCGCGGCTATGACATCGTCTCCTCGCCACCGCCGTCCTCAGGCGGCGTGATCATCTGCGAAATCCTCAACGTGCTCGAAGGCTATCCGATTTCCTACATGGGCTATGGCGCCGCCGAGACCGTGCATGTGATGATCGAGGCCATGCGCCACGCCTATGTCGACCGCAACACGGCGCTCGGCGATCCTGATTTCGTCGAGAACCCCGTCAGCAAGCTCACCGACAAGGCCTATGCCGAGGAAATCCGCGGCAAGATCGATCCGTTCCGCGCCGGCGTTTCGGCGACGCTGATCCCCAAGGGCTTCGGCGAAAGCAAGGAGACGACGCACTATTCGATCATCGACGACGAGGGCAATGCCGTCGCCGTCACCTACACGCTGAACGGCTCCTTCGGCGCCGGCGTGGTGGCGCCCGGAACCGGCATTCTGCTCAACAACGAGATGGACGATTTCACCGCCAAACCCGGCGTGCCCAATCTCTACGGGCTGGTGCAGGGCGAGGCCAATGCGATCGCGCCCGGCAAGACGCCGCTGTCGTCGATGAGCCCGACGATCATTTCCAAGGACGGCAAGCCTTTCATGGTGATTGGCAGCCCCGGTGGCGCGCGCATTATCACCATCACGCTCGAAGCGATCCTCAACGTCATCGACCACGGCATGAACATCCAGGAGGCGGTCGACGCACCGCGCATTCACCACCAGTGGCTGCCGGACAAGGTGTTCATGGAGCCTTATGCGCTCTCGCCCGATACCCGCAAGCTGCTGTCAGCTATGGGGCATAACGTTCAGATCGACGAAAGCTGGACGATCTGGGGGCAGGCGACCGGCATTCTCGTTGGCGGCGAGAGCCTGTCTGACATCAAGGCCGGAGGTGGCGCCCGCTACAATGGCGCGGTCGACAGCCGCATCGGCGCGGGCGCTGCGCGCGGCTACTAGAGCCTGCGCGAAACGGCGCACAAACCGTGCCTAGGCACCGATTAAGGGCGGCGGATCGCCGGTTCGCCGCTCGATTTCGCGCATGCCACCACCACGTGCTCACGCGAAAAAGATTTGAAAGCGGTTCCGGTTGAATTTATTATGTTTTCAGAGCGTGCGACCGCACGCGATCGTACGCTTTGGCCAAGCTTCATTCGTGGAGGTTGTCATGGCACTGATGGAAGGAAAGAAAGCACAGGACTGGATCAATCTGGTTCTTGCAATCTGCCTGTTCGTCTCCCCCTGGATCATGGGTTTCGTTGTCGAGAGCGTTCCGGCATGGAACGCCTGGGGCGCCGGCGTCGTGCTCGGCGTTCTGGCGATCGCGACGCTTGCCATGTTTGCGGAATGGGAAGAATGGGCAAGCCTCATCGTCGGGCTCTGGCTGATCGCTTCACCCTGGCTGCTCGGTTTCTCGACCAGTCCCAACCCCATGTGGACGCATGTCGTCCTCGGGGCGCTGGTGACCGTGCTCGCGATCTGGGCCGTCTGGGACGAACGTCAGCATCCGCATGCGCATGCATGACGATGAGTAAGGAAAGATCGCGGCCCGGCGCCGCAGCGCCGGGCCGCGAGCAAATCTGAAAACCGCGAGGAGCCATCCTCTTCGGATTTGCGTGACTTCAAACGTCAGATCTCTTCGAACCGTCAAACGGGTCGGCGCATCGGCCCCCCGCTATGGTGCCTTCGACAGCGGCGCGCAAAGAGTGCGCTGAGACTTTCCGAGCGGCGGGGTAGGTTCTTGACGGCGCATCGGTAGCGAGGTCGTTGAAGCAGGCTTTGCCCTTACTGAAAATCACAGCCGGCCCGCCATGACACCTTGGTCATTCAGCGATTGCGCCCGCTCGCTGTGCGCGCCTGCTGCGCAATTGGATAATACCAATATAACGCCAATCAGTGACTGTTTCGGAACGCGCGCGCAACTTGTATTCGCTATCTGTAAGAAATGTAACACGAATTGTTGCGGCTTTGCGCGCCATTCCGGCTGGTTGCGCTGCCGCGAGCTGGACAGGTGGTCATGTTTTGGTATTTCTAATATTGGCCGCAAGGAGATGGCCAAATCGCAAGTGAATACGGAAACGCTATCGGCCCGAGGGCGAGAAAGCCGGCGGGCAACCGGAAAACTGGGAGATTTAAATGAAGCCGAGTTCCATTTTTGCCCCCTCGGGGTCGACCGTGACTGCATCGGGCACCCCGCGTTCGGTGAAGGCGCGTAGCGCAAGGCGCCGCCTCCTCGGACTGTTGACAGCGACAGCGTGTCTCATTTCAGCCTTTCCGGCCGGCGCCTTCGATCAGGCAAACGCTGCCCGTATCAAACAGCTGGTCGATACCGGCATGCAGTATTACTGGTCGGGCGGCGACGTCAAAAAGGCGGAAGCTGAAGTCTTCAAGGGCATTACGCTCCACGGCAAATATGACGTCGTGGAGGAAGCCTTCAAAGAAGCGGCGACGCTCGCGCCTGAGCGGCTGGACTTCCAGTATGCCGTTGCGGCGACCCAGATCATCCAGAAGAAGCTCGACGACGCCCAGGCGACCTTCGAGGGCATCCTTGGCAAGGACCCGACCGCTTTTGATGCGCAAAGCTGGCTGGAGGCCATCGCCCGTATTCGTGGCGATGAGACCAGCGCGGCGCTTGCCCATCAGGCCCTGGCCGGTCTCGATCGCGAGCGGGCGGAGGAGTACCGCAAGAGGTTCGTTCGGGCAGAACAGATCATGGCTGAAAAGCCGAACTTCGACGTCCCAACCGTGCCAGGCAAAGTCGTGATCGTCGCGCTGGGTTATGCGCTCGCCGATGACGGCAAGGCGCAGCAAACCCTGCTCGACCGTCTCGAGGTGACGTTGAAGGTCGCCGAGGCCAACCCGACAGCGCTGGTCATGGTGAGTGGCGGCGTGCCGAAAAATGGCGTTACGGAAGGTGACGTCATGTCCAAGTGGCTGGTCGACAAGGGGATCAGCCGCGATCGCATCATGATTGAGGACAAGTCGAAAGATACGATCGGCAACGTGATCAATGCCGCCAATCTCCTGGTGCGGCATCAGGCCGACACGGTGATCCTGGTGACCAGTTCCAGCCACATGCGCCGTGCGCGCACGGTCATGGAGGATGCCTTGAAGCAGCGCGACCTGCCATCGGCCGTGGTGCCGCTGAATGCACTGGACGCGCCAACCCAGGATGAAGCCGCAAAGGTCGGGGCTGACGAGCGGTTGGTCATTTACCGTGATCTGATGCGGGTTTCGGGCGTATGGGCCTATCCGGGGCTGCAGCAGTAGTCATCGGAACATCCCCGAAAAGACCTGATGTTTGCGCGTCCCACCGTTGCATTTAAGGGTGGGACGCGTGCGTTTCTGGCTCAGTTTGAGAATGCGCCGGTCGCGTATGTGGCGCGCAGGAAGAGGCTGTGTTCTCCCGCACGTCAACATAACGCTTCCCATCGGTCCTGCTTTGCCCTAGAAGGCGCGCCGTAATCCGGTCGCAGCCTACCCGGTCAAAACAAGGACACCTATCATGAAGACAATCGTCATCTGCTCCGGCGGATTGGACTCGGTATCGCTTGCCCACAAGGTCGCAGCCGAGCAAGAACTCATTGGCCTCATCTCCTTCGACTATGGCCAGCGACACCGCAAGGAACTGGACTATGCCGTCGCCTGCGCCAAGCGGCTCGGCGTTCCGCATCAGATCATCGATATCCGCGCCATCGGCGCCCATCTCACCGGATCGGCGCTGACGGACGATGTCGACGTGCCGGACGGGCACTATGCCGAGGAAACGATGAAGGCGACGGTGGTTCCGAACCGCAACGCCATCATGCTCGCCATAGCCTTCGGGCTGGCGGCGGCACAGAAAGCGGATGCGGTGGCGGTCGCCGTGCATGGCGGCGACCATTTCATCTATCCCGACTGCCGCCCCGGCTTCATCGACGCGTTTCAGGCGATGCAGAACCACGCACTCGACGGCTACGCCGACGTCAGGCTCTACGCGCCCTATGTGACGATCTCCAAGGCGGACATCGTCACCGACGGTGCGAGCCACGGAACGCCCTTTGCCGAGACCTGGTCCTGTTACAAGGGCGGGGCGCGCCATTGCGGCCGCTGCGGCACCTGCGTCGAGCGGCGCGAGGCCTTCGGTCTGGCGGGGGTCGCCGACCCGACCGACTACGAGGATCCGGATTTCTGGGTGGCGGCGACGTCGGCCTTCGCGGCCGAGGAGGTGAAGTGATGTTCCGGATCACCAAGGAATTCCATTTCTCCGCTTCGCACCAACTGAAGAGCCTACCGGCCGACCATCAATGCGCCCGGCTGCATGGGCACAACTACGTCGTCGAGGTCGAGCTGACGGGTGCTGAGCTCAACGAGCATGGCTTCGTGCGCGACTATCACGAGCTTTCGCCGCTGAAGCGCTACATCGACGAGAGCTTCGACCACCGTCATCTGAACGAGGTTCTCGGCCACGACCGGGTGACGGCCGAATGCCTTGCGAAGCATTTCTACGACTGGTGCAAGGCAAGGCTGCCGGAAACGTCGGCCGTGCGTGTCAGCGAGACGCCGAAGACCTGGGCGGAATACCGGCAATGAGCGGGCCGGGAGAGGCGCGCATTCGTGTCAGCGAAATCTTCGGGCCGACGATCCAGGGCGAGGGCATCCTGATCGGGCTGCCGACCGTGTTCGTGCGCACGGGCGGCTGCGATTATCGCTGCAGCTGGTGCGACACGCTGCACGCGGTCGATAGCGAATACCGTGAGCAATGGCTGCCGATGGGCGTCGAGGAGATCTGGCAGCAGGTCGTCAAGCTTTCCGGCGGCAAGCCGCTGACGGTTTCGCTTTCCGGTGGAAACCCGGCGATCCAGCCGCTTGGTCCCCTGATCGCACGCGGACGCGAGGAGGGGTACCGCTTCGCGCTGGAAACGCAGGGCAGCCTCGCCAAGGACTGGTTTGCCGATCTCGACGTACTGGTCTTGAGTCCGAAGCCGCCGTCGAGCGGCATGGAGACGGATTGGCATGCGTTCGACGACTGTCTTCGCATGGCAGCGGATGGGCCGCAGGTGGCGTTGAAGATCGTCGTCTTCGACGAACGCGACTATGCCTATGCGCGGGACGCGGCGGCGCGCTACCCGCATCTGCCGCTCTATCTGCAACCCGGCAACCATACCCCGCCACCGCCTGATGACGACGACGCGCAGGTGGACATCGACGGTATCATCGATCGCATGCTGTGGCTCGTCGGCAAGGTCACGGAGGACCGTTGGTTCGAAGCGCGCGTGCTGCCGCAACTGCATGTCCTGCTCTGGGGTAACCGGCGCGGCGTGTAGGCGGCAGGCGCGCCTTTACCGCTTGCCGGCAAGCGCCTTCGCGCTTGGATCGCCAATCGGCGGCAGCTATGGTCCTCAAATCAGGACCAATGAGGGGCGTTCATGCAGCTGAAGACGAAACGTGTCTATGAGCCGAAGGCCGATGGCGACGGGATGCGCATCCTGGTCGATCGCCTGTGGCCGCGCGGTTTGACAAAGGCGGAAGCCGCGGTTGATCTCTGGCTGAAGGACATCGCGCCGACCACGGAGCTGCGCCGCTGGTTCCATGCGGATGAAGGCGCGTGGGAAGAGTTTCGCGAGCGCTACCTTGCCGAACTCGACGGCAATCCGGCGGCAGTTGACCTGTTGCGACAGCGCATCGCTGAGGGCCCGGTGACTTTGCTTTACAGCGTGAAGGATGAGGCCCGCAATCATGCGGAGATCCTCAAAAGCTACATCCTCGCCCATCGATAGACGAGGCGCCGGGTTCACGTCATGTCGTTGGAATGGATGCCTCGAATGCGCCGCCGACGCGCGCAGTGATCCGGCGCCAGTCGCCGTCGAGGGGTAATCCGAAGACGTCGATAAGGGCAGTTTCGATTGCCGGTGCATCGAATTCCTGGCGCGTGACGGTGCCGTTCCTGTCCCGGATCGTCAGCCGGTTTCCGAGCAGGATGTTACGTGTCTCCTCCGTGGTCAACGTCACCAACAGGGTCTGTCGGAAAAGCGAATGCGGATCCGTGTATGTCGCGATGTTTGCGATCCGATACGCGTCCTCTCCACAAATGCTCGGCGATACCTCGTAGACCGGTACCCAGTCACGACCAAGCGATGCCTCCAGCAGGTAGCCATCGAGCGTTCGGCTCAGACGGAACGGCTCATGCGGCGTCGGTTGCGGTGTGGTCCGGTCGAAACGCAGCGGCGCGGTCGGCACGCAACTGCCGAAACCGACATCGACCAGATAGCCGACATCGTCCACGAAGACGCGGAGCGCCATGTGCGACCAGGCCGGCGGCGGCGCGCCCGGGGCGCGCATCCACAGGACGCGGGCGATCAAGGGATCCACCCGGTAGCCGAGCGATGTGAGCACGCGCTGCAACAGGCTGTTCTGCTCGAAGCAATAGCCGCCACGCCGGCGGTCGATGAGCTTGGCGTCGACCGCCGGCGGCGACAGGTCGATCCGACCGCCGAGAAGCACGTCGATGGCCTCGAAGGGGATCGACGCTGCATGGCGGGCGATGATCCTGCCAAGCGTTGTGAGATCGGGCGACAGCGGCCCGACATGACCGATGCGGGCGAAGTAGCGGCCGAGGTCGACGGGAAATGGGGCGCTCCGCATGGCTAGAGGCTCCGATAGATGGCGTCGCGAAGATCGTCCGGGAAACGTCCGTTCATGCCCTCGAAAGCGGTGTTGGTGAGCGCAAGGACTGACAGGCCGCGGGCCGGGTCGATGAACCACTTGTGCCCGTAGGCGCCGTCCCATTGCAGTGTGCCGCGCGACTGCGGTGTTCCCGCCATCTCGGGTTCGACAAGCACGGCGCCGCCGAAACCGAACTCCCACCCGGCGCCGGCGGCCAATCCGCCCGTCCTTGCCTGAATGTCGAACATCGAGCGGGTGCTGGCGGCGTCGAGCACCGGCGAGTGTCCGGTCCTGAGGCTTTCGAGTAGGCGGATCAGGTCGCCTGCCGTGCCTGCCATGCCGGCTCCTCCGGAGGGAAAGGCTCGAGGATTGAAGATCCGCCCGGGCGAGAGGCGCACGGGATTGCCGAAGAAGGGAACCGCATCGTCGCCAACGAGCCGCCGTGGCCGCGGCGAGGCATCGCCATAGTGGGCCACAAGCCTGCGTGTATCGGCCACCGAATAGGCGGTGTCGCTCATTCCCATCGGGCCTGTGACGATCGCCGCGATCGCCTCCGACAGCTTTGATCCCGTCGCCTGTTCGATGACCGCACCGAGCACGTCGAGGCTCATCGAATAGCCCCAGCCGTGTCCGGGCGGATAGGATAGCGGAATGGCGGTGAGCTTGCCGATGAGGGCCGTGAGATCGTCGTCGGTGTCGTCGAGGCCGCTGCTGATGGCGTGCCGGTGGTACGGTCCATCGCCTTGCTCCATGAACACGTAGCTCAAACCGGCACTGTGCGTCAGGAGTTGGCGAATGGTTATCCGAGGCTCGCTGCCGTCCGGCAACTGCGGCCTGAACGCGGGCAGCCGTTCCGACACGATATCGTCGAGACCGATGGTGCCGCATTGCACCAGGTGGAGAGCGGCGACCGTGACGATCGGTTTTGCGACCGAGGAGAGCAGGAAGATGCTGTCCTCGGTCATCGGCCGGGCGGCTTCGCGGTCCGCGAGCCCGGCGGCATGTCGGTAGGCGGGCTCGCCGTCGATAAGGATCTCGACGACCGTGCCGACGATGCGCTGTTCATCCAGGGCTTCCGCAATCACCCGGTCGAGTTCGGCCTTCAGCCGCGTTCTGCGCTGTGATCTTCCCTGTCTTGTCGCATCCATGATCGTCTCCTGTGCTTCTCGAAACTGCGGCCCGATCGACGCTTCAGGGCGAAAGACGGGTTACCGGACAAAGGCAAAGCCCGTTCGCAGCGAAAGTCGATCGTCTGTTCCCGTATGGGAGGCATACGCGCCTGCACGAGGCAGCCGTCGTCGTCCGGCGCTAAAAACGGTGCGACAACGTCAGATGGAGTGGGGTTGATGAACAC
The DNA here is from genome assembly GCF_000799055.1 of Ensifer sp. ZNC0028. Lineage (NCBI taxonomy): Bacteria > Pseudomonadati > Pseudomonadota > Alphaproteobacteria > Hyphomicrobiales > Rhizobiaceae > Ensifer > Ensifer sp. ZNC0028. The sequence continues at coordinate 24,334 of NZ_JTLA01000005.1, read as the reverse complement.
AAACAATCTGGGATTTGCAGGCAAAGTCGCCTTAGTCGCAGGCGCCAGCAAGGGTATCGGTGCGGCCACCGCCCGCGCCTTTGCGCAGGCCGGCGCATCCGTTGTCCTTCTTTCCCGTTCGAAGACGGCGGTCGAGGTGTTGGCAATTTCCATTCGCGAGGCGGGCGGGGACGCACTGGCGATCGCGGCCGATGTCGGCGACGAGAGTGCCATGAAGCAGGCGCTTGCAACCGTGATGCAGCACTATGGCCGGCTCGACGCCGCCTTCAACAATGCGACGGATGGAACCATGCCGGCCCCGCTTGCCGATCTCGATATCGAAGGGTTCGATCGCGGCATCCGCACCAACATTCGCGGCACCTTTCTCGGCATGCGTTACCAGATCGAGGCGATGGCGAGGGGCGGTGGCGGTGCGATCGTCAACATGGCGTCGGTTGCCGGCATCAACGGCACCTCTGGGCTTTCCGCCTATGTCAGTGCGAAGGCCGGGATCATCGGGCTGAGCAAGGCTGCGGCGCTGGACTATGCCGACCAGGGCATCCGGATCAATGTCGTTGCGCCCGGGCCGATCCTCACCCACCATCTCGAGGCCGCCGGCGCGGACATCCAGCGGCAGGCAGCACTTTCGACGCCGATGCGCCGGCTTGGCCGGGTGGAGGAGGTGGCCGCAAGCGTGCTCTGGCTCTGCTCCGATGAGGCGAGTTACATCACCGGTGTGGTGTTGCCGATCGACGGGGGCATGACGGCGGGCACGAAAGTGCCTATGAATTATCGTCGAGGCGAGCCGCCTCGGCCGGCTGAAACCTGAGGTGCCTGTGGACTGGGAAGAACTCCATCTTGTTCAGCACTTGGTCCGCCACGGCTCGCTGAGTGCAGCCGCCCGTGCGATGGGCACCACGCAACCGACGCTCAGCCGTCGCCTCGAGGCTTTTGAGCAGAAGACGCGCAAAACACTGTTCGAGCGGCAACCGGGCGGCCTCGTGCCGACCGCCGTGTGCCTCTCCATCCTTTCTGCGCTCGAGTACATGGAGGCAAACGCGCTTGCGGTGGAGCGGCGCCTTGCGGTGCAGGACGACGCACTAGAAGGCACCATCACCGTGACCAGCCTCGACTGGATCGGAGACTACCTCCTGGCGCCGATCCTGACCAAGTTTGCAGCAATGCATCCGGGCGTCAGCATTCACCTTTTGAACGATGGCCGGCGCTTCAACCTGTCCCGGCGGGACGCGGACATCGCCTTGCGTTTCGGCAGTTTCGACCAAAACGATATCGTCGAGCGCAAGGTTGCCGATGTCGCCTACGGCCTGTTTGCAACGGAAGCCTACCTTGATCGTTTCGGCCACCCGGATGTTGCGGGCGAAGGCAGGAACCAGACGATTGTCGAGCTGGTGGAGACGCCTGTGCGGGTATCGCTCTCGACCTGGCTTAAAGATCTTTTGCCGGAAGCGAGAGTGCTGCTGCGCACCAATTCGATCCGCTCGCAATTGAGTGCGGTTGAGACCGGACAGGCACTTGCCACGCTGCCGCACTTTATAGCCGCCGGCCGGAATGGCCTTGTGTCCCTTGACCTCGGCGTTGCCGCGCCGGTTCTGCCGCTGAAGCTCGGTGTTCACCCGGAATTACGTGAATTGCCGCGGGTGCGAAAACTCATGGATTTTGCCGTGTCGCAATTCGCGCCCCTGCGACTGAGCCTCAACCCGACAGGCTGAAGTGCCGGCGGACCAAGGCGCGAAGCATTTTCTGGGCACCGCAACGAATGCGCGAAATTTTCTTGGGCGTCGATGTCGGGATGTGACGACGTCATGCGTCTTAATCTCGAAGGCGGTGTTCAACCGCACCGACCACAAGGAGATTGAGAATGTTTCGTACCGCATTGATCGCTGGCGCCCTGCTGATGTCCGGCACCGCATTTGCCACGGCTGAGACTGTCGATGTCAACGGCATGAAGATGTACTACGAGGTCTCGGGCGAGGGCGAGCCGCTGGTCGTTCTGCACGGCGCCTATATGAACATTCCGTCGATGGGGGCGATCATCCCGAAGCTGGCCGAGACCCACAAGGTCTATGCGGTCGAGTTGCAGGGTCATGGCCGCACCACCGATATCGACCGGCCGATCACCTATCCGAACCTCGCCGACGACGTCGCCGCCTTCATGGATGCGGTGAAGCTCGAAAAGGCGGATGTCTTCGGCTACTCGATGGGTGCGGCCGCCGCCCTCCAGCTGGCGATCCGCCACCCGGAAAAGGTGAACAAGCTTGCGGCCGCATCCGTCGCCTATGATGCTGAGGGCTGGCAGCCGGAATTCAAGGCCGTGATCCCGCAGATGACCGTGGAGATGATCGTCGGCCTGCCCTTTGCCGAGGATTATCGCAAGCTCGCAGCCAATCCGGACGGTTTCCCGGAACTGGCCCGCAAGCTCATCCAGCTCGAAAAGGAGCCCATGGCCTGGGAGGCGGACGTCAAGGCGCTGAAGGCACCGGTTCTGATCATTGCCGGCGACGCCGATGTGGCGACGCTCGATCACAACGTTGCGATGTTCCGCCTGCTCGGTGGCGGCGCGATGGGCGACATGGGCAAGCCGCTTTCGGCTTCGCGTCTCGCCATCCTGCCGGCAACGTCGCACACGGCGGTCATCAATCAGACGGACCTGCTCTACGCCTTCATCGAGCCCTTCCTGAAGGGTGAGACGCCGAAGGGCATGTTCCCGTAACAATAACGAACGGCGCCACCTTCCTAGGTGGCGCCGTTCTGCCGTGGTAGATATTTTCTAGCGCAGGCGCCTGCCGTCTGCGTCGAACACCAGAGCGGCCGTGGGTTCGAAGCGGGCGGCGATGCTGTCGCCGGACTTCAGGCCGCGGCCGTTTTTCGTTTCGATGATGATCAGTTCGCCGTCGCCGTGCCGGGCATAGGCAAAGGTCTCGCCGCCCAGATGCTCCAACATGTCGATCGTCAGATCGAGGCTCGCCGAGCCACTGTCGCCGAAATGCTCCGGGCGAATGCCGATGGTGACGGTGCTGCCGGGCGTCGCGTCCTTGACCGCAATTGGCAGCGTCGCATTGCCGAAATCCGGCAGGCGGACATGCTTTTCCCCGCCGGCGCCCGTTTCGACGATCCCCTTCAAAAAATTCATCTTCGGCGAACCGATGAAGCCGGCGACGAAGAGATTGGCGGGGTCGTCGTAGAGGTCGAGCGGCGAGCCGACCTGCTCGACCACGCCGCCGCGCATGACGACGATCTTGTCGGCAAGCGTCATCGCCTCGACCTGATCGTGGGTGACGTAGACGATCGTGGTCTGAAGCTTCTTGTGCAGCCTGGCGATTTCGATGCGCATGTGCACCCGCAGTTCCGCATCGAGGTTCGACAACGGCTCGTCGAAGAGGAAGATCTTCGGGTGCCGCACGATCGCCCGGCCGATCGCCACGCGCTGGCGCTGGCCGCCCGAAAGCTGTTTCGGCTTGCGGTCGAGCAGCGGCCCGAGTTCCAGGATGTTCGCGGCTTCGCCGACGCGCTGCGCGATCTCGGCCTTCGGCACGCCGGCAAAACGCAGCGCGAAGCCCATGTTCTCCCGGACCGTCATATGCGGATAGAGCGCATAGGACTGGAACACCATGGCGATGCCGCGTTTCGACGGATCGACATCGTTCATGCGTTCGCCGTCGATCGTGAGATCGCCCGACGTGATCTCCTCGAGCCCGGCAATCATTCTAAGCAGGGTCGACTTGCCGCAGCCGGATGGCCCGACGAAGACGACGAACTCACCGGTCTTGATGTCGAGGTCGACGCCCTTGATGACCTCGAAGGTGCCATAGGACTTTCTGACGTCTTTAAGTTGGAGTTCGCTCATGCAGCCGCCGCCTCGTCCGACACTGCCGAAAGCTCCAGTCTCACGGTGCCGAGCCGTGTCGAAGTCACCACGACTGCGATGCCGCCGGCAGCCCCCGTCGTTTCCAGCCAGAAGCCGGTCGAACCGCCCTGGAAAACCAGGCGCTCAGGCCCGACCAGGCGGGCAGGGCCGGTGACTGTGACATCGACCGCATCGTTGAGGAACGGCAGCACGTTGGCGGCCTGATCGAGCGCGCGCACGATCACCCGCACGCTGTCGCGCCCTTCGGCCCGGAGGGCCGTGCTGTCGGCCACGACCTCAAGCGTCGTCGGCACCGGGTCGGCGACCATGCGCAGGCTGGCGACGGGTTCGCCGTCGAGGAAGCCGGTGAAGGCGGCGTCTTCCCACTTCATGCCCCAGACACCGAGTTCGTCCTTGGTGAAATGACGATGGTCAATGACGACGGGCGGATGGGGCAGATGCGGGAAGTTCTCGCGATCCGGGCCGACGCGCTTGACGAGCGAGCCGTATTTCAGCTCGACCTCGTCGCAATTGGTGAGCACGATCAAAGGCAGAACGCCGCCGATGTTGCGCTCGCCGCGTGCCCAGAAGGTGACCGGCTTCATCACCACGCCCTCCGACGGTTCGCCTTGGCTGGCATAGACATAGGCCGCGAATTTCGGCTGGCGGAACATGTCCATGACACCGTGATAGCAGATCCGGTCGCCGGAGCCGAAGTCCTTGTGGGTATTGTAGTCGAACATGCACCAGCCGACAGCGCCGGAAATGCTCGGGTCGCCATAGGCCGCGTTCAGCACTTCCAGATGCCGGCGCACATGCTCGGCCTGGCGCTGCTCCTGGTCGTAGATCTTCGTCGGAAACATGTGACCGCCGAACTCGGTGATCATATAGGGGACCTTGCGGGTGAGACCGGTGCATTCCTGCTGCGGCCGCAGCGCCGTGCGCGGGCGGTTCGCGCCCGGCAGTTCCTCGTTGCCGAGGATGAAGTCGTTCATGGTGTAGACGTCTTCGAGGTACTCGCTGTCGGTAATGTAGCGCACGCCGCCGGTCTGCCGCGTCGGGTCGAGTTCGCGCGCCAGCCGGTTGGTCTCGGCGTAGAAATCATGCGAGTCTTGGGATTCGTTGATGCGCACGCCCCAAATGATGATCGACGGATGGTTCCAGTCGCGCTCGATCATGCGGCGGACATTCTCGATCGCTTCCTGCTTCCACGCCTCGCCGCCGATGTGCTGCCAGCCGGGGATTTCCTCGAACACCAGCAGGCCGATGCGGTCGCAATGGTCGAGGAACCATTTTGACTGCGGATAGTGCGAGGTGCGAACGAGATTGCAATGCAGCGTGTTCTTCAGGAGTTCCGCGTCGCGTTCTTGTGCCGTGCGGCCCATGGCGTAGCCGACATAGGGGAAGGCCTGGTGGCGGTTGAGGCCGCGGATCTTCAGCGGCCGGCCGTTGAGCTTGAACCCCTCGGTGGTGAATTCGGTCGTGCGGAAGCCGAAGCGCGACGACAGCCGGTCGCTGCCACGGTCGCTTCGCAGTTGCGCCTCAACTTCATAGAGAACGGGGCTGTCGATATCCCAGAGCGAAAGCCCCTTCAGCCCCCTGAGCTCAAGCGTGACGCTCTCGCCGCGGCTTTCGCCGGCAACCTCCGCCAGCACTTTGCCGTTCGCGTCCTTGAGCAGCGCGGTAATTGTGCCGGTGAAAGCCAGTCCTTGCGGATTGGCGAGGTCGCAACGGATCGAGACGGACTTGGTTTCGCTCAGCGCATCGCGGGTCTCGATCTTGAGATTGGCGATCGAAACGGCATCGGTGACCTTCAGCCAGACGTCGCGATAGATGCCGGCATAGGTAAGGTAATCGATGCGACCGCCGAAGGGCGGGATCTCGGGATTCTCGCTGCCGTCGATCTTGACGGTGATCAGGTTGTCGCCCTCCCGCAGCTTGTCCGTCAGGCGCGCTTCGAATGGCGTGTAACCGTCCTTGTGGGCGATGATCTCTTCGCCGTTGAGGTAGAGGACGGCGTCGGCCATGGCGGCGTCGAAGACGAGCGAGACTTCGCGGCCGTGAAACTCCCGACGCCAGGCGAGCACCTTCTGGTAGGTGAAGGCGCGTTGATAGGACGCCTCGTCGAAATAGTTGAACGGCAATTCCACCGCATTGTGCGGCAGGCTGACTGGCTTGCCCACCTGCAGGCGCCCGGCGCTTGCCGCATCGAAGCCTTCGGAGAAAATCCAGCTGTCGTTGAAGGAGGTAACAGAACGCATGATCATTCCTATTTGACTGAGCCCAGCATTCCCTGGACGAATTGGCGTTGCATGAAGAAGAAGACCGCGAGGGTGGGAAGCGTCGCGAGAATGGTGCCGACCATGACGACGCCGTAGTCGGGGTAGTAGGCAGACGCGAGGGAGGAGATGACCAGCGTGATCGTCTTCTGCTCGTTCGACTGCAGCACGATCAGCGGCCAGAGATAGTTGTTCCACGCCGTCATGAAGACGATGATGAAGGCGGCCGCATAGGTCGAGCGCATCACCGGCACGTAGATGAACAGGAAGATCTGCCATTCCTTGAGGCCGTCGACCTTGGCCGCGTCGCGCAGTTCGGACGGGAAGGCCTTGGTGGTCTGGCGGAAATAGAAGACGATGAAGGCCGAGCCGATCGTCGGCAGAACGACGGCAAGGTGCGTGTTGATCAGCCCCGCCTTGCCCATCATGATGAAGAGCGGGATCATCAGCGCGGCAAACGGGATCATCATCGTGATCAGCATGGCGCTGTAGATCCGATCGCGGTGGCGCGAGCGGAACATCTCGAAGCCGTAGCCGGCAAGCGACGAGACGGCGAGCGTCAGCACCGTTGCCAGAATGGCGATCTTGGCCGAATTCCAGAAGACCAGCGGAGCGTTCACCTGGGTGAAGAAGGTGGCGATGTTGGTGGCAAGCGCGCTGCCCGGCATCATCCTGCCCTTGATGATGTCGATCGACGAATTGGTTGCGCCGAGAAGCATCCAGACGAAGGGAAAGATCGAGAGAAAGGCCATCAGCCCGACGAAGCCGTAGGTGACGATGGTGCCGGCGATACGTGTGGTTCCGTTGCTCATCGGTCGCGCTCCCGTGCCGCGAAGAACTGGAGGCAGGCAAGCAGCGCGACGAGCACGACGATCACATAGGAGACCGTCGCCGCGTAGCCGAAATTCGGCATGAAGCGGAAGGTCAGGTTGTAGATGTAGAGCGAGAGCGTCAGCGTCGCGTTCGACGGGCCACCCTTGCCTTCAGTCAGGTTATAGACCTCGTCGAAGAGCTGGATCGTGCCGATCGTCGAAATGATCGTCGTGAACAGGATGACGGGTTTCAACAGCGGGATGGTGATGTGGGTGAAGCGTGCCCAGGCGGGCACGCCATCGATCCGGGCGACCTCATAGATCGACTTGTCGATGTTCTGCATCGCCGCGAGGTAGAAGATCATGTTGTAGCCGGTCCAGCGCCAGGTGATCGCGATGATGACGAGGGTTTTTGCCCAGAAGGGATGCGTCAGCCATGGGATCGGCGAGGCGATGAGGCCGATCGTCTCCAGCGTCGAATTGACGATGCCGTCGATCGCGAACATGCCCTTGAACAGCACCGAATAGGCAACAAGCGAGGTGACGCAGGGCAGGAAGATGGCGGTGCGGAAGAAGCCGCGGCCAACGAGTTTGGGGTTGTTGAGCAGTGACGCCAGGATCAGCGCCAGAAGGATCATGATCGGCACCTGCACGACGAAATAGGTCAGCGTGTTGGTGAGTGCCTTGATGAAGACCGGATCATTCCAGAGGCGGACGATGTTCGAAAAGCCGGCGAATTTCAGCATCATGCCGCGGCCGGACTGGAATGACATCCAGAGCGACCAGAGGATCGGGTAGATCATGAAAAGCGCGATCAGCCCGAGCGCCGGCGCGACGAACAGCCAGCCATTGACGTTGTAGTATCGGCCGATGCCGCCGCGGCGTGCGAGAGCCATCATCATCCTCATGGGTAAAAGGAGCCGTCGGCCGTGGCTTTTGCCACGGCCGGATGCGGTCGGTCGCGGGAGCGATTACTGGATTTGGGCGCTGACTTCGGCGTCGATTGCCTTCAGCACCTCGTCAACCGGCGTGCCCTGGTTCAGGGCCGGCAGTTGCGCCGTGACGGCGGTGTCCGCCTCGTTCGTGAAGACGCCGTAGTTGACCGAGGGCACTTTCGCGAGCCAGTCCGAGAAATTCTGCCAGACCTTTTCGCCGCCGAAGAAGGCATCGGCCTCGCCATAGGCGGCCCCGCTACGGGCAGCGAGCAGCGAGCCGACGGCGCCGCGATCGGTCAGGATCGTCTGGTAGAAATCGACGTCCTTGGCGTAGACCTCGTTCAGGAAGTCGATCGCTTCGGCCTTTTCGGCCGAGCCTTCAAGCACGTACCAGCTCGATCCGCCGAGGTTGGAGGCATGCGTTGCGCCGTCGATTGACAGCGCCGGGATCGGCGCCACGCCCCACTTGCCGGACTGGTCCGGCTGCGCCTTGACCGTGCCGGTGATCCACACGCCGGTGATGACGGTGGCGACATCGCCCGAGGTGAAGGTCCCGACCCAGTCGGACCAGCCGGCGGCCGGCTTGTAGATGTTGGCGGCCATGATCTTGTTGATCGTTTCCAGCGACGCCTTCAGGGCCGCGTTGCCGGTGATGTTGGCCTTGCCTTCCTTGTCGAAATACCATTGCCCGGCCGATTGCATGATGATGCGCACGAGGCCCGCGTCGGTCGGGTCGAGACCCATCATCTTCTTGCCGGTCTTGGCCTCGACCTGCTTTCCGATCTCGATGAAGCGATCCCAGGTGATGCCTTGCATGTCCTCCGGCTTGAAGCCGGCCTGCTCCAGATAATCCTTGCGATAGTAGAGGCCGGTGACGCCGGAATCGAACGGCATGCCGTAGACCTGGCCATCGAGTGTCATCAGCTCGACCTTGTAGGGAGCGAAGCCGGAATAATCGACGGTGCCGGAGAGCGGCGCGAAGGCGCCGGGGAAGGACTGCAGATATTTCTGCGCGCCGTAGTCTTCGATCAGAACGATGTCAGGCAGGGCGTCCGCAGTGCCGGACGAAAGGCCGGTCTGCAGCTTCTGCTCGACGTCGGCCTTGGCGAAATCGACGATGTTGAAGGTCACGTCCGGGTGCGTCTTGGTGTAGCGCGCCCCGGCCTCCTTCATGATCGCAACGTTGAAGTTCGGATCCCAGCACCAGATGGTGATTTCCTTGGCCTCGGCGGCCGTGACGGCCAAGAGGCTGGCGCCTGCAAGCGCGATGGCGGCAAAGCGCGGCAGATAGGTACGCATGTCCATAGTTTCTCCTCCCTCGAAATTCGTTCCCCGAGACGTTCCTCCTGGTCTCGGCGCGGAGTATTTCGCAAAATTCTGGAGAAGGCAATATTTCAGTAAATTTTTACCACGCGTTTTTTACCGACCCTTTTACGCGCCGGCGGCAGCCGTGCTGCCACGCCAGACCATCTCGGTTCCGAGGATCACTTTCTTCGCGACGTCGCGTCCGGTCAGCCGCTCGACCAGAAGGTCGACGGCCGTCTCGCCGATCACTTCGGCCGGGATCTTCACCGTCGAAAGCGGTGGCCCGAGAAACTGGGCTACGGGAATGTCGTTGAAGCTTGCGACGGCGACGTCGTCGGGGATCCTAAGCCCCATCTCGTGAATGGCGCGGTAGGCCCCGATCGCCATGTTGTCGTTGCAGGTGACAAGGATCTTGGGCGGATTGGGCTTCGACAGCATCGCCTTGGCGAGCGTATAGCCGCTGTCCGGCGTCAGCTTTTCGACCATACAGAGTTCGGGATCGTAGAGGCCGGCCTTCGTCATCCAGTGGATGAAGGCGCTGCAGCGACGCTCCGAATGGATGTCGTCCTTGTCTCTGAAAGCGTCGATCCAGCCGAGAAAGCCGATGCGGCGGTATCCCATGCCGTAAACGCCGTCGAGCAGGCGGTTCATCGCGATCGAGACGTCGCTCATCACACTGTCGTCGACGTCATCGTCGGGCGCGAAATCCGCAAAGACCAGATGGCGGCTGTGCCGCCGCAGCCAGTGGACTTCTTCGCCATAGTGGTGGCCGACGGCGACGACGCCATTCGCCCCCTGCAGGATCGCCGCCTCCGGCAGGTTGCCGTTGTGGAAGACTTTCACCACCTCGATCTTCAGAGCCTGGCAGCGGTTTTCGATGCCGAGCCGGACGCCGACATAATACGGGTCGATCAGTTCCTGGGCAGGCTGAAGGAAATGCACCAGTGCGAACTTCAGGCCCTGCATCGGCCCGGCACCGCGGCCGCGGTTGCGGGGCGTCGCGTAGTTCAGCGCCTCGGCCGTTTCGATGATCGCCTGTCGCTTCTTGGTCGATATCGAAAGGGTCGGATCGTAGTTCAACACTCGAGAGACCGTCGCCGAAGAGACCCCGACAGCCGAAGCGATTTCCTTGATTGTGACCATATCCAATGTCCTGCCCGCCGCCGCGGCCTTCCTTTCGGGCGCGGCGCATTTTTATTTAGTAAAATTTTGCCTCGGCTTTTTCAATCTCTGGGCGTCTTATTTCGTTCATGGAAAGGGGCGCGGCCGCGCGCGGTCACGCGGCGCGGCCGGTTGCCAGGGCCTGCGCCTGCAGTTCGTCGGAAAGAAACGCCCAAAGTGCCGCGACCGGGCGGGACGCCAGGCCCTGATCGTCGGCGGCGAAAAGTCCAAGCTCGATCACCGGGGCGGGCGGCAGGCCCTCTTCGGCGCCGAGAACCCGCATCGTGTTGGGACGGATGTTGAGATCCAGGAGAACGGCGATGCCAAAGCCCGCCTCGATCATCGATTGGATGGAGGACAGACTGGCGCTCGTCAGCACCGTGCGCCACGGGCGATCCCCGCCCTTCAGCGCCTCGATCATCTTTTGGCGCCAGGTGCAGACGCCGTCGAAGGCGATGAGTGGCAGAGGCCCTTCCGTCGGCACCTCGAAACCGCGTGCCGCGACCCATCGGAGCGGCAGCCGCCAGGTAAGGATCGGCTCGCCGCGGATCAGCGCCGGGTCGCCGATCGCGACATCGAGCTGGCCCTGCGACAGCTTTTCCGACAACACGGTGCTTTCGGTCACCGTCAGTTCGAGCGCCACATTCGGATGGCATTCGGCGAAGCGCTGCAGCGCCCTCGGCAGTGAGCCCACCGCAATGTCCTCGATCATGCCGAAGCGGATGGGTCCCTGGAGCGCCTGTCCGGCAAGCGCGCGCCGGGCGCCGGCGCTGAGCCCCAGCATCTTCTGCGCATAGGGCAAGAGCACATGCCCGGCTTCGGTCAGGTCCATGCCTCTTGCGTTGCGGTTCAGGAGCTTGGCGCCGAGATCGTCCTCCAGTCTGCGCAACTGCATACTGACGGCCGCTTGCGTTCTTGCCAGCCGCTGCGCCGCACCGCTGACGCTGCCGCATTCGGCGGTGACAACGAAGGCGCGCAACAGGGCGATATCCAGATCATGCATATAACGATCCCTTATGAAGGCATCACAATTATTAGCGTTCCTTATTCTGCCGGGATTGCTATGTCTGTTCAAGCCCAAGAGGAGAACGGACATGGCGGACACGGAGACGACAGCGGATAGCGCGTGGAGCGAACCGGGTGCGGCGAGTGACGCCAACGGGCGCGTCACGATCGCCATCGTCTTTTGCCTGCTTTCGATGTCGAGCGTGCAGTTTGGCGCCGCACTCTCGAAGCCGGCCATGGAAAGCGTCGGCGCCTTCGGCGCGACCTGGCTGCGGCTCTCCTGGGCGGCCGCCTTCCTGCTTATTCTCGTCCGCCCGCCCTTTCTCCGCTACACCCGGGCGCAGTGGATTTCCGGGCTTTCGCTCGGCGCGACGATGGCGGTGATGACGCTCTGTTTCTTCGCGGCGATCGCGCGCATCCCGCTCGGCCTTGCGGTGGCGATCGAGTTTCTCGGTCCCCTGACCGTTGCGGCCGTTTTCGGCGGTCGTGGCTGGCGCCTGCTCTGCCCACTAATCGCAGCCGCCGGCGTGCTCTGCCTCTCCTGGGACGGTTCCTCCTGGGTTGCGGATACGCGCGGGCTTCTGTTCGCCTTCGGTGCGGCGATCGGCTGGGGCGGCTATATCATCCTGATGAAGCAGGCCGGCCAACGCTTCAAGGGATTGGAGGGGCTTGCCGTTTCGCTGCTCTTTGCAGCGTTGTTTGCGACGCCGTTCGGCCTGTCTCAGGTCCAAGCCGGCTTCTCCTTCGACATGCTTTTGATGACGGCCGGGCTTGCCATCCTGGTGCCGCTGCTGCCCTACGCGCTCGAATTCATGGCGCTTCGGCGCATGCAGCCGTCGGCCTTCGGCATCCTAATGAGCCTCGAGCCGGCGATCGGTGCCGGTGCCGGCTTCCTCGTGCTCGGGCAGGCGCTCTCCCTCAACCAAATCTTCGGCGTGGTCCTCGTCATGCTCGCGAGCGCCACCGGGACCTTGCTGGCTGCGAAAGCCTAGCGCGCAGCAGCCAGTCGGCCTTCTGAAAATCCCGGCTGGGTGCCGGCGCCTCAGCGGGCCCTGTCGCCCCTCCACGCCGACCTCTCGTAAAAATTCGACCGCGTGGCGTGCCACAGGCGAAATGTGCCCGTTTACAAAAGTAATATTATATGATTTTTTCTCATAGGCTGCGTGGAGGCAGCTTTCTTTGGGAGGAAATCATGAAAATCGCCAAGGCACTTGCGAGTGCAACGATCCTTGCTGCCTGCACGTTCGGCAGCGCTTCGGCCGCGGACCTCGTTGTCGGCTTTTCGCAGATCGGCTCGGAGTCCGGCTGGCGCGCCGCCGAGACGACGCTGACCAAGCAGCAGGCCGAACAGCGCGGCATCGACCTCAAATTCGCTGACGCTCAGCAGAAGCAGGAAAACCAGATCAAGGCGATCCGCTCCTTCATCGCGCAAGGGGTGAACGCCATCCTCGTCGCCCCTGTTGTCGCTACCGGTTGGGACGAAGTGCTGCAGGAAGCCAAGGACGCGGAAATCCCGGTCATCCTGCTCGACCGCACGGTCGATTCGTCGAAGGATCTCTACCTGACGGCGGTCACCTCCGACCTCGTGCATGAGGGCAATGTGGCCGGCAAATGGCTGGTCGATGCGACCGCGGGCAAGCCCTGCAACGTCGTCGAGCTTCAGGGCACGACCGGTTCGTCGCCGGCGATCGACCGCAAGAAGGGCTTCGAACAAGCGCTTTCCGGCCACGACAACCTGAAGATCGTCCGCAGCCAGACCGGCGACTTCACCCGCACCAAGGGTAAGGAAGTCATGGAAAGCTTCCTCAAGGCCGAGGACGGCGGCAAGAACATCTGCGCGCTCTACGCCCACAACGACGACATGGCCGTCGGCGCCATCCAGGCGATCAAAGAAGCCGGCCTGAAGCCGGGCAAGGATATCCTGGTCGTGTCGATCGACGCCGTTCCTGACATCTTTCAGGCGATGGCCGCCGGCGAAGCCAATGCCACGGTCGAGCTGACGCCGAACATGGCCGGTCCCGCCTTCGATGCGCTTGCCGCCTTCCAGAAGGATGGCACGGCGCCGCCGAAGTGGATCCAGACGGAATCGAAGCTCTACACGCAAGCCGACGAGCCGCTGAAGGTCTACGAGGAAAAGAAGGGCCTCGGCTACTGACGTCGGCCGTGGCCCGCGCTGCTTCTCGCGCGGGCCACGCTCTTTCTCGAGTTTCCGTCTGAAGAGCACAGCTTGCCGCAGCCAGGCGCTGCGCTCTTCGCCGGCAGATACCAGCATCGCGGAGACGGTATCGATGCAGACCAGTGACCACATTCTCCAGGCGATCCGGATCGAAAAGACCTTTCCGGGGACCAGAGCCCTCGACAAGGTCGATTTTTACCTCAGGCGCGGCGAGGTTCATGCGCTGCTTGGCGAAAACGGTGCCGGCAAGTCGACCCTGATCAAATGCCTGACCGGCGCCTACCGCCGCGACGGAGGCGCCATTCTGCTCGATGATACCGAGGTCGATCCGCGCGACACCTTCGAGGCCCAGGCGCTCGGCATCGGCACGGTCTACCAGGAGGTCAACCTGCTGCCGAACCTGACGGTTGCCGAGAACCTCTTCCTCGGGCGCCAGCCCCGTCGTTTCGGTATGGTCGACACCCGTGCCATGAACCGGCGCGCGCGGGATCTGCTTGCCGATTACGAACTCGACATCGACGTCACTTGCGATCTCGCCAGCTATTCGGTCGCGATCCAGCAGGTGGTCGCGATTGCCCGGGCCGTCGATCTCTCCGGCAAGGTGCTGATCCTCGACGAGCCGACGGCAAGCCTCGATGCGCATGAGGTGGCGATGCTGTTCCGCATTGTCAGGCGCCTCAAGGCACGCGGCCTCGGCATCGTCTTCGTCACCCATTTTCTCGAACAGGTCTATGAGATTTCCGACCGGATCACCGTGCTTCGGAACGGGCAGCTTGTCGGGACGCGCGAAACCGCCGGCCTCGATCGCCGCGAACTGATCGCGATGATGATCGGCCGCGAATTGGCGGCGGAAATCCATGCGCCGCGCGCGGAGGCCCAGCAAGGGCCGTTGCGTTATCGCTTTCGCAACTATGGCCGCAAGGGTCGTGTCCGTCCCTTCGATCTCGATGTTCGCGCCGGCGAAGTGGTCGGCATGGCCGGCCTGCTCGGCTCCGGACGGACGGAGACCGCGGAGCTCCTCTTCGGCGCCTATCGCCCCGATAGCGGCGAGGCCGAGATCGATGGTCGTGCGGTCGACCTTTCGTCGCCGCGCGCCGCCATCCGCCACCGCTTCGGTTTCTGCCCGGAGGATCGCAAGACTTCAGGCATCATCGGCGATCTCTCGGTGCGCGAAAACATCGTGCTCGCCCTGCAGGCCCGCCGAGGCTGGACGCGTCCGATCTCGCGGGCGGAGCAGAACCGGCTGGCGGACCACTATATCCGCGCGCTCGATATCCGCACGGCCGATCGGGAGAAGCCGATCAAGCTCTTGTCCGGCGGCAACCAGCAGAAGGCGATCCTCGCGCGTTGGCTCGCGACCGAGCCTGAATTTCTGATCCTCGACGAGCCGACGCGGGGCATCGATGTCGGCGCCCATGCGGAAATCGTCAAGCTGATCGAGGCGCTGCGCGAAAAGGGCCTGTCCCTGATCGTCGTCTCCTCGGAGATCGAGGAACTGGTCGCCTACAGCACCCGCGTGATCGTGCTTCGCGATCGCGCCCATGTCGCCGAACTCGACGGCAGCCGGATCACCGCCGGCGAGATCGTCGAGGCGATCGCCGCAACCGATGAAAGGAGGACGTCGTGACGTCGTTCCTCAGGCTCTATTTCAACCGGTTGCTACCGCAACTGATCGCGCTCGGCGTCATCGTCGTGGCCGTATCGCTGGTGTTTCCCGGCTTCCTCAATCTGCAGATCCAGAACGGCCGCCTCTATGGCAGCCTCATCGATATCCTCAATCGCGGCGCACCGGTGGTGCTCCTGGCGATCGGCATGACGGTCGTCATCGCCACCAAGGGCATCGACCTCTCGGTCGGCGCCGTCATGGCGATCTGTGGGGCAACCGCCGCCGCCGCGATCACCTCGGGGCATTCGCTCGCCGCAACGCTGCTGATTACGCTTGGCGTTGGCATTCTCTGCGGTCTCTGGAACGGGGTGCTGGTCGCGGTGCTCGACATCCAGCCGATCATCGCGACGCTGGTCCTGATGGTTGCCGGACGCGGCATCGCCCAGCTCATCACCGAGGGTGCGATCCTGACCTTCAACGATCCTGGCCTCATCTTCATCGGCAGCGGTTCCTTTGCCGGCCTGCCGATGCCGGTGGTGATCTGGCTGGTTTTCGGAATATTGATCGCGGTGCTCGTCCGGCGCACCGCACTCGGCATGCTGATCGAGGCGATCGGCGTCAATCGCCAGGCGAGCACACTGTCCGGCGTGCTGACGCCGGTGCTCCTGATCGCCGCCTATGTTCTTTCCGGGCTCTGCGCTGCCATCGCCGGCATTATCGCCGCCGCCGATATCCGCGGTGCGGATGCCAACAACGCCGGCCTGTGGCTGGAGCTCGACGCCATTCTCGCGGTCGTCGTCGGCGGCACGTCGCTGCTTGGCGGCCGCTTCAGCATCGCCGCATCTGTGCTCGGTGCCATTATCATCCAGGCGATCAACACCGGCATTCTTCTCTCCGGCTTCCCGCCGGAGTTCAACCTGATCATCAAGGCTGCGATCATCGTCTTCATCCTGGTGCTTCAGTCGCCGCGCTTCCGCACCGCCTTTGCCTTTCTCGTGCCGGCGCGCGGCGCGAGAAACCCGAGCGAGCGAGCCGCAAAATGAAGCCGAAATATCTTCCGCTCACCGCGACGCTTGTGATCTTTCTCCTGGGTTACGCAATTTGCGTGGCGCAATATCCGAACATGCTGTCGACGCGCGTGATCGGCAACCTTCTGACCGACAACGCCTTCCTCGGCATTGCGGCCGTCGGGATGACCTTCGTGATCCTCTCGGGCGGCATCGATCTTTCGATCGGCTCGGTCATAGCCTTTACCGGCGTATTTCTCGCCGTCGTGCTCGAACACACGAGCCTCCACCCACTCATTGCCTTCGCGATGGTTCTGGCGATCGCGACGCTCTTCGGTGCCGCGATGGGGGCGATCATCCACTATCTGGAAATGCCGCCCTTCATCGTCACGCTGGCCGGCATGTTTCTCGCGCGCGGCATGGCCTTCGTGCTGTCGATCGATAGCATTCCGATCAAGCATCCTTTCTACGCGACCTTGAAGGGGCTCTATTTCAAGCTGCCGGGTGGCGGCCGTATCACGCTGATCGGCGGGCTGATGCTGCTCGTCTTTGCGATCGGTATTCTGATCGCACACCGCACACGCTTCGGCACCAATGTCTATGCGCTCGGCGGCGGCACAGCGACGGCGCGGCTGATGGGCGTGCCGGTCGCAGCGACGACAATCCGCATCTATGCCCTTTCGGGCCTGCTGGCGGGATTGTCCGGCATCGTCTTTTCGCTCTACACCTCGGCCGGCTATTCCCTTGCCGCCGTCGGCGTCGAGCTGGACGCCATCACCGCCGTCGTCATCGGCGGCACCCTTCTGACCGGAGGCTCAGGCTTCGTTGCCGGCACGCTGGTGGGCATCCTCATTCAAGGGCTGATCCAGACCTACATCACCTTCGACGGGTCGCTGTCGAGCTGGTGGACGAAGATCCTGATCGGGCTTCTGCTCTTTGCTTTCATCCTGCTTCAGAAGGGCATCATCTTCGTTTCGCGCCAGCGTCAGCAGCGGGCGTGAGGCAGAGGGCGATGTGGCCGTCCTTCCATCAGCCGCGCAAGCGCACGAGCCACCGGCTCGTGGTCGAGGAGCTCGGCCAGGCGGTGGTCGCAGGAGAATTCGCAGTCGGAGACATCCTGCCGGGCGATGTCGAGCTGGCGGCGCGTTTCAACGTTTCGCGCACGGTCCTGCGCGAGGCGATGAAGACGCTCGCCGCCAAGGGGCTGATCGTCGCCCGGGCCCGCATCGGCACGCGCGTCATGCCGCAGGCAAACTGGAACCTGTTTGATGGCGACGTGCTCTCCTGGCATTTCCGGGCGGGCGTCGACGAGGCGTTTCTTCGCCATGTGAGTGAAGTCCGCCTGGCGCTCGAACCCTACGCAGCCGCACTGGCGGCACGCCGCGCCACGGATGCCGACATTTCCCAGATGATGCGCCTGGCCGTCGCCATGGGCGATGCCGGCCATAGCGCGCAGACGCTGGCGCGCGCGGATCTCGAATTCCATCTCCGCCTGCTCGACGCCTCGCTCAATCCGTTCATGCAGACGGTCGGCAGCCTGATCGAGGCGGCGCTGATGGGCGTCTTTCAGCTGAGCAACGCGGCCGCCGACGGCGCCGAGATCGACCGCGTCGCCGTCGCGCATATCCGCATCGTCGAGCAGATCCGCCTGCGCAACGAAGAAGGCGCACGCATCGCGATGGAGCAGGTGATCCGTGTCGGCCAGCAGCAGTTGATCGCCAATTTGAGGGCGCGCAGCTGATCCAAGGCTGCGTCCGTCGGGCAAGGCTCAAGGTGGGTCCCTCGGCACTGCTTGGCATCTGCCGTCACCTGCGCGTAGGCTGCTGTTACTGGCGGAGAAACCCAGTTCCCGATGCGACCGGGCCGCCGGCAGTGCGAGCGGGGAGGAGAGGGTGAAACAGGATGTGCTGATCGTCGGCGCAGGACCGACCGGCCTGGTGCTGGCTCTCTGGCTGACCGCTCAGGGCGTGAAGGTCCGCATCATTGACAAGAACGTTGGTCCCGGCCCGACGTCGCGGGCGATGGTGGTGCATGCGCGAACGATCGAGCTATATCGGCAACTCGATCTGGCCGATGCCGTGGTCGAAGCGGGACACCGCAACCCTTCGGTCAACCTCTGGGCGAAGGGCAGGGTCAAGGCGCGCATATCCTTCAGCCCGACGGGCGGGAATTTGACGCCCTATCCCTTCGTTCTTGTCTATCCGCAGGACCATCACGAGCGGCTGCTCGAGGCCCGGCTGGAGGCCTTGGGCGTGAAAGTCGAGCGACAGACCGAGCTTGTCGACTTCGAGCATGATGCCGCCGGGGTGAGCGCGCGGCTGCGCTTGCCCGATGGCGGCTCGGAAGTCTGCACGGCGCAGTATCTGGCCGGTTGCGACGGCGCGCGCTCGCCGGTCCGACACAGGCTGGAGGTCGATTTTGCAGGCGGCACCTACGACCAGACCTTTTACGTCGCCGACGTTGACGTGAGCGGCGCGACGGCGAATGGCGAAGCCCATATTTCGCTCGAGACCGGCGATTTCGTCGCTCTGCTCGCCTATGCCGAGGGTCGGGGCCGCCTCATCGGTCTCGTGCGGGAGACGCGGGACGATGGAGACGAACTCACCTTCGCCGATGTGAGCCATCGCGCCATCGAGAGCCTTCGCCTCACCGTCGACAAGGTCAACTGGTTCTCCACCTATCGTGTGCATCACCGTGTCGCCGATCGCTTCAGACGCGGGCGTGTGTTCCTGCTGGGGGATGCGGCGCATGTGCACAGTCCGGTCGGTGGCCAGGGCATGAACACCGGCATCGGCGATGCCGTCAATCTGGCCTGGAAGCTTGCAGCGGTGCTGAAAGCGCATGCACCCGACAGCCTGCTCGACAGTTTTGAGGCCGAGCGGATCAAGTTTGCCCGGCAGCTCGTCGAAACCACCGACCGGCTGTTCACCTTCGTCACGGCGGACGGCAGCGTTGCGGATTTCCTGCGCGTTCAGGTCGCCCCCGCATTGGCGGGCATCGCTTACCGCGTCGGCGTTGTCAGGGAGTTCCTGTTCCGCATCCTTTCGCAGACGCAGCTCAACTATCGCGGCAGCCCCTTAAGCCGCACCGCGCACGGTCGGGTGCAAGGCGGTGACCGGCTGCCCTGGGTGCGCGTCAATGGCCTCGACAACTATGCTTCGTTGGCAGCCATCGCGTGGCAGGTGCATGTCTACGGCGAAGCGGGCGGCGACATCCGGACATGGTGCGCGGCAAAGCACGTGCCGCTTCACGTCTTCCCTTGGGGGCCGCAACAGGCGGGCGCGGGCTTGGCGCGGGATGCTGCCTATCTGGTGCGCCCGGACACCTACGTGGCGCTGGTGACGGAGGCAGCACGGCCGGAAGCCCTCGAAGCCTACTTCGCCGAGCAGGGCATCCGCCTGTGGGCAACTTCTGTTTAACGCCTCCCGAAAAGGCGTCGCCGTCCGGCACTGTCTCGATGAAGCTCGCGGGACCGGCGAGGCCCGTCCCCCAGCCTTTGAGCCAGGCCGGCCTTAGTGACCGGCCGGCGTCTCGGCCTTGCCTTCCGCCGCTTCACCTTCGACCGCCGGATGCCTGGAAATGCCCACGAGCTTGTGGCCGCGCTCGCGCAGCCACTGGAAGGCGACGTAGAGCGCCGGGATGACGAAGATGCCGACGACCGCGGCGGCGAGCATGCCGCCGGCGACGCCGGTGCCGACCGCACGCCGGCTGAGTTCTCCCGCACCCTTGGCAATCACCAGTGGTACCAGGCCGAGGATGAAGGCGAAGCTCGTCATCATCACCGCGCGGAAGCGGGCGCGCGCGCCTTCGATCGCCGCGTCGATGATGCTTGCCCCGGCTTCACGGTGCGCCTTGGCGAACTCGACGATCAGGATCGCGTTCTTGGAGGCGAGCGCGATCAGCACGACGAGGCCGATCTGGGCGTAGATGTCGAAGGAGAGGCCGGCGACGAGCACCGACAGCAGTGCGCCCGAGACGCCGAAGGCGACCGACAAGAGCACCGGTACGGGGATCGTCCAGCTTTCATAGAGTGCCACCAGGAAGAGATAGGCAAAGAGCACGGCCATCGCCAGGATCGCCGTCGTCTTGCCGGCGGCCTCAAGTTCCTGCAATGCCGTTCCGGTCCATTCGTAGCTGTAGCCGGGCGGGAGCGTCGAGGCCGACAGTGCCTCCATCGCCGCGAGCGCCTCGCCGGACGAATGCCCGGCAGAAGGTTGGCCGTTCAGCGTGATCGAGCGATAGTTGTTGTAGCGCACGATCGACTGCGGGCCGACGATGTAATCGACCTTGGCGACCGAGGCGACCGGCACCATGTCGCCGTTGACGTTGCGTACGTGCAGGCGCTGGATGTCGTCCACCGCGTCGCGGTCGGCCTGTGCCGCCTGCAGCGTCACTTTCCAGGTGCGGCCGAACAGGTTGAAGTCGTTGACGTAGTAACTACCGAGCGTGCCCTGCAGCGTGGTGAAGAGGTCGCTCACCGAGACGCCGAGCGACTGCAGCCGGTCGCGATCGATGTCGAGGTAGAGTTGCGGCGAGCTTGCCGAGTAGGTGGTGAAGGTCGGCCCCAGCGCCGGGTTCTGGTTGGCGGCGATGATCAGTCCGCCAGCCGTGGCTGCAAGGTCTGCGACCGAGCGGCCCTGCAGGTCGAGCAACTGGTACTCGAAGCCCGAGCCTGTACCGAGACCCATGATCGGCGGCAGGTTGAAGGCGAAGATCTGCGCGCCGCGGATCGCCTGGGCCTTGCCCATGGTCGTGCGGATCGCCGCTTCGACGCCTGCAGACGGGCTCAGACGTTCTGCGAAAGGCTTCATCGTGACGATCGCGAAGGCCGAGTTCGACTTGGAAAGGCCGTCAAGGAAGGAATAGCCGGTGACGGTGATGACGTTGGCAACGCCTTCGATGCCGCCAAGCATCGTCTCGACCTGTTTCACCACCTCATCGGTCCGGTTGTAGGACGCACCTTCCGGCAGGCGGATTTCGGTGAAGAACGCACCCTGGTCTTCCGCCGGCAGGAATCCGGTCGGAACGACCTTGAAGAGCAGGCCGGTGGCGACGAAGGCGGCGGCGAGGAGAACAAGGCCGATGATCGCGCGTCGAGCGATGTGGCCGGCGACGAAAGCATATCCGTCGCGCCCCTTGTCGATCGTGCGCGAGATATAGCCGAGGATGCCGCGCTTGGGCCCGTGATGCGGCTTCAGAAGCACGCCGCAGAGTGCAGGGCTCAGCGTCAGCGCGTTGATTGCCGAGATCACCATCGACACCGAGACGGCGACGGCGAACTGCTGGAAGAGCTGGCCGCTCAGGCCCGGGATGAAGGCGACCGGTACGAAGACCGAAAGCAGCACCAACGTAATGGCGACGATGGCGCCGGTGATTTCGCCCATGGCGCGCCGGGCGGCTTCCGCCGCCGACAGGCCCGGATTCTCCTCCATCACCCGCTCGACGTTCTCGACGACCACGATCGCATCGTCGACGACGATGCCGATCGCCAGCACCATGGCGAGCAGCGACACGGTATTGAGCGAGAAGCCCATGGCAAGCAGGACGGCAAAGGTGCCAATGAGCGCGACCGGAACGGCAACGAGCGGGATCAGCGTCGCCCGCCAGTTTCCGAGGAACAGGAAGACGACGAGAATGACGAGGACGAAGGCCTCCAGCAACGTTTCCTCGACGTTGTCGACGCTGGCCTCGACGAATTGCGAGGTGTCGTAGGAGATCGCGTAGGTGACCCCCGGCGGGAAGGATTTCGACAGCCTCTCCATCGCCTGTTGCACGCCTTCGGCGGCGGCCAGCGCATTGGCGCCCGGCGCCTGGTAGGTGCCGATCATGGCGACCGGCTTGCCGTTGAAGCGGGCGCTGGAGTCCGAGCTGGATGCGCCGAGGTCGACCCGCGCGACGTCGCGGATGCGCACATAGGAGCCGTCCGGCCTTGCGCGCAGCACCACATCCTCGAACTGCTTGGGATCGGTAAGACGGCCCTGCGTCTGCAGGTTCAGCTGGAACAGCGGGTCGTCGGTCATCGGCTGGGCGCCGATGCGGCCGATGGCGGCCTGGACGTTCTGGGCCTTCAGCGCGTTGATCACGTCGGTCGGCGTCAGGTCGAGGCTCGTCATCCGGTCGATGTCTAGCACGACGCGCATCGCATAGTCCTGGGCGCCGAAAAGCTGGGCGTCGCCGACGCCGGGCACGCGCTTGACCGTGTCGAGCACGTTGATGGTCGCGTAGTTCGACAGAAACAGGTTGTCGAAATTCTGTTTCTCGTCAGCACCATAGATGGTGATCACCTGCATCAGCGCAGACGACTTCTTGCGCACGCTGACGCCGCTCTGCTTGACCTCGGACGGCAATCCG
Source organism: Ensifer sp. ZNC0028 (assembly GCF_000799055.1). Classification (NCBI taxonomy): domain Bacteria; kingdom Pseudomonadati; phylum Pseudomonadota; class Alphaproteobacteria; order Hyphomicrobiales; family Rhizobiaceae; genus Ensifer; species Ensifer sp. ZNC0028. Next base: position 1,853 of record NZ_JTLA01000005.1, on the reverse strand, counting down.
GCTTCGGCAAGCGATACGCGGTTCTGCACGTTGACGGTTGCAATGTCGGGGTCGGTGCCGACCGCAAAGGTGACGGTCAGCGTGTAGGAACCGTCGGCGCCGCTGGTCGATTTCATGTAGAGCATGTCATCGACGCCGACGACCTTGCTCTCGATCGGCTGGGCGACAGTGGTTTCGACCACGTCGGCGCCGGCGCCGGGATAGCTGGCGGTGACGCTCACCTGCGGTGGCACGATGTCGGGAAACTGGGCGACGGGCAGACGGGTGAGCGCAAGCAGACCCGCCAGCGTCAGCACGATGGAGATGACCGTGGCGAACCGCGGGCGATCGATAAAGATCTCTGAAATCATCGGTTAGCCACCTGCTGCCGTGGCGGCATCGACGGTGATGCCGGGCCGCACCTTGCCGGCGCCCTCGGTAATCACGTTCTCGCCTTCCTTGAGGCCCTTGCTTATGACCGCCTGGCCGCGGGTGTTGCGCGCCACGTCGACACGGCGAAGCTCCACCTTGGAGCTGGCGTCAACCACCAGAACGAAGGCGCCCTGTTGGTCGCGCTGGATTGCCTGCTGCGGCACGGCGAGCACATCCTGCTTGTCCGACTGCTCGAGGATCACGCGCACCAGTGCGCCGTCGAGCAGGATGCTGTCCGGATTGGGGAACTCGGCGCGCACGATCACCGTGTCTGTCCCTTGTGAGACGTTGCTGGCGATGAAGTTGATCGTGCCCTTCTGCTTGTATTCCGTTCCGTTCGGCAGGCTGAGCCCGACATTGGCGCCGCCGCTGATCTCGCCTTTCAGAACGCGCTCGCGGTAGGTGAGGTAGAGCGCGGTGGCGACGGGGAACTGGACATAGATCGGGTCGAGCCGGGTCAGCGTCACCAGCGGGCCGCTGTCGGGACCGACGAGAGCGCCGACGTCGGCAGCCGTCAGACCGACGATGCCGTCGAAGGGTGCCGTGATCTTGGTGTAGGAGAGATTGAGGTCGGCGTTGTCCTTGCTGCCCTTGAGGCGCGTGAGGTCACCGTCCGCCTTCTGGACCTCGGCGTTGGCCTCGTCCACCTTCGCCTGGGAAATGGTCTTGGTGGTCAAAAGCTGATCGGCGCGGTCGCGCTCGAGGACGGCGAGTTGCTTGGCGGCTTCGGCTGCTTCGATCTGCCCCTGGATTTCCTGCACGGCGGCGCGGTAGGCGCCGTCTTCGACCTGGTAGAGTTCCGTCCCGGCCGTGACTTTCTGCCCTTCGGTGAAGTTGACCGCTTCGAGGAAGCCCGAGACGCGCGCGCGAATGTCGACCTTCTGGATCGCCGTCACCTTGCCCGTCAGGTCAACGCTTTCGCGCAGGTCCATGATGGCGGCCGGCGCCACGACCACGGCCGGCGCCTGTTGCGCGAACGCCGTTTGCGCGGATAACCCGACGGCGACAAGGAATGCGGATGAAAGTGAAAGCGCAAGAATTCTCGAACGACGCATGCAACGTTTCCCCTGAACGAAACAGCTGGAGATGACTTCAGTCGCCTGGGCAGTGCACTGAAATCAGAACATGTTATCCGCCCCAAGTCACGCAACCATTAGTTGATTTAAGCGAGGGCTTGCAAAGATAACGCAAATACCCACGAGAGGCGGGATCAGAGAGAACTTGTCACAAAAGCAATGATTTGCTCGGCCCCTCCGGTTCAAGGCGAGGGAAGGGCGACGGCCCGATTCTGTCGGGGTTCGGTTGAGGGCGTTGCGTGAACGCGAACGTTTTACGTGTGCCCGCATCGTCACAATTGCCGCGTCGGTTCTGCAACCTCCGGTGACGGTTTCGCCGAGCCGTCGGGCAGACGGGCCCCGGCGCGATGCCGGGGCCCGAGCTTG